>CAYTRP010000318.1:0-4836 GCA_964440195.1 uncultured Candidatus Sumerlaeota bacterium | reverse complement strand
CCAGTCGCCCCAGAAACACGCGCCAGGAACGACACGGAAATTGGGGAAGGTCCTGCTGATTCATCCCGCGACTATCCTCATTTGGCAAACGGCCAAGCCCTCCCATGGCGGTGACTGACGCTGCGGCTATCGAGAGCGGGTACTCGATCTCTGCGAGCAAGACGAGGAGCTGGGGGCCTCGGCTCGCGATGACGAGGGAACAACTCCGCGAAGGTGTTGCTGCGCTGCTGAAGGTGTTCCGGCGACGTCACAAGCATGTCCAAAAGTGGCTTGATCTTGGGGGAGCATTGCACCGCTCATGGGCAGCATAATCAGAATCAACACGCCACGGCCAGTCGCAAGACTGGCCAGTGTTGCTCCCGTTTCCGGTTACTGGCAGGTCGGGGTGGGTGTTCCATCGCAATGCCTTGGCATTCAGAAGCGGGGGAAAGCTCCCTCAAGGCGATTGCCAGGCCGCCCCGCCGCGCTTCCGGGCATTGTCATTTTGCGGACGCTTCTGTGATGGAGCAGGACATTCTCAAAGTACCCCAGGACGTTTTCAAGGGCGCAAGATCAAGGCGCGCGAGGCGGCGGCACCGCAGGCGTATTGGCCATACGTTGAGGATGCCGCCGCCGAACAGCAACGCGGAGATTGCGACTTTGAGAACGTCCTGTGTGAAGGGGTGCCCTTCAGCCATCCCGATGGACTGTCCTGCGACGGCCCCTTCATCGTCACGGAGTGCCGTCGAGAAACCTGCGGGCCAGGGCGTCGAGGTGTTCCGGCGCAACGATCGTGACTCCGCGACGTTCGAGTTCGCGCGTCAGGCGAGGCAGTTCTCCCGCGGGAACTTCCCAGTTCAGCAGGAAGACATGCAGAAAGAGCGGGCGCTGCGCGTCATTGAGTATTTCGTCGAGGTCGCGGAGGATGCCTTCCACGGCATGAGCCCCCGTGACAGCGTGAAAGACGAGGGTGTCGCCGCGCCGTTCCATGGCCTTTTCCGCCGAGTTGGCCTCGCGGCCATATCCGCCCATGATGGTTGGCACATGGGGCAGGCCTTCGGTGTAGAAGTCGAGCAGGGGCGATCCCGGCCCGCCATAGCCCATGATCCAGATCCACTCGATTCCCTGGCGGGCGCAGGCCGCATCCGTCAGGTGCATGAACTCGCGCACGACGGCTTCACGCTCCTCGCCAAAGGCGGTGCCGTAGTCCTCGATGTAAACGTAGCCGATGCCGGAAACCGCCGCCCCGAGCGTGTGCCCCGTTGGGTGCCATTGAGCCATGGCGTCGTGGATCGGGGGGAGCAGGTCGCGAATGGAGGGGCCAACGGTCCACGCAATGGGCGGCAGGCCGGGCGCGAGGCCTTCCCAGTAGCCGGGGAAGAAATCCAACCATGTGCACAAATTGTCGCCATCGCTCATCACCAGGGACGCGTAGACGCCGTCCGGTTCCAGTTTCGGCGCGGGGGGTGCCGGCGCGAGAGGCCCGTCGTGACGCGCTTCGAAAGCCGTGAACACCGTCAGGTTGGGCATCCAGTCGGAGGGCACGAGGAACTTGCCGGTGGAGCTGAGCAACGCGACGCCGCCGTGTTCGCCAATGCCCACGCCATCGCCAGCCCACGGATAACCCAGCGCGGGGATGTTGACGGGGAACTCCCGGGCGAGGACGTGGCGAATCCATTCCTCCTCGGCGGCGGCGGAGACACCGGGCAGCGTGCTTTCGGCGGGCCCCGAGACCCAGAACGTGTACACGCGGTTCGCAATCAGATAGTCGCGCAGATGATGCAATCGCGTTGGGCTGTAGATGGCAACCACGTCGCGGGCGATCTCGTCGCGATGGTGGAAGAGCGCGTCAACCAGCACGGCGACGTTGGTTTCCCATCGCCCGGTCAAGTCCTCGGCAATGGTCAGGCCGTGCTTCCCGGCGGATTCCCGCGAACGTACCAGCACGCGACGATCGCGCGCGGCCATCAGCATCGCGGCACTGATCGCCTGCGGGGGTTCCTCCGGCACAAGGATGGCCTCCGGCGTTCCGATCAGCCGAAGCGCCGAGGCGATGTCCGCAACGGGCGACGCACTCTCGACGTACTGCTCGTCCACAAGCCACTTCAACCAGCGCCGGTCCGAATCGCCGCGAACGACATACAGCAAGCTGTCGGCATCCGGCCGGCCGTTGTACAGGCCCTGGATGCTGGAAACCAGCAAGTCATCGTCGAGGGTGATCTTCTCGACCTCCAGAACGAGCAGTTCGCGGGGAGGTTTGCCGGCGGCGGACGGATACAGGGACGCGCCGCGCTCCTCGATGAACGTGGGTGCGAAGATCGATCCCGAAAACTCCCGGATCACTTTCGGCGCCGGAGGTTCGAGCAGGTGCCCTGCCGCCTCCGCATCAAGACGGCCCGTGCGGGCAAGGTATTCGGCGAGCACGCGGCGGATGATTTCGCGGTGCACGCGACTGGACGCGGTCAGGCTGCTGCCGATGTCGGTTGTGCCTGTCCATGCAAAGGCGCCGCCGGATTCGCGCGTCAGCAGGGCCGCAAAGGCAAGCCCGCTCTCGTCGCTCAGGATTGGCTCGGCGTTCCATCCTTCACCGACCGTTCCGGGGATCAGGCCCTGAAGATTCTCCTTCAGGCGAATCCCCTCCCACGGCAACTCTCCCAGGCCGAGATGAATGCCCAGCGCGTCGGGCTTGATCGTGCGATGACGCGATCCGCCAAATTCGCCAATGCCCAAGGACTTCGCGAGTCGTTCGTTGTGTCCCGTGTTCCGCCATCCATCGGCGGTGCGCTCGACCGGATGAACAAGGGGGATTCCGTTGGAGAGCACGAACCCGCCACGCTCGATGTACCGGGGAAGAACGTCCTCCAGCTCGCGGGGAAACGCATTGCCCTGCACGATGATGAACGCGGCGGGGGGATTCTCCCCGCGCAGCAACACCGTGGCGGCCTCCTCGACCGTGATGGGATGCGCGTCGAACCCGGCCTCGCGCAGATCATGGCCCACATCGTTGGCCGAGACCGAGGATGTCTTGGTCGTGGGAAAGCCTTCGTCCATCAGGACGGCGACCAGCGGTTTCGCTTCGGAAATGGTGGGGATGAGCATCAGGCACAGCAGCGCCAGGCAGGAGATGAATTTCATCGACTGGTTCCCCGCCTGGATTCAGTGAATGCTCATGACGTCGCGCTGGGTTGAGGGAGGCGGGGCCACGGGCGTGCGAAACGACCACACCGTTCCCTTGGTAGAGCGGTCATCCACTCCATAGGTGTCCACGCGCCAGTAATGAAGGGTATCCGGCGGCAGGGCGGTGCCCGTGAAGAGGGGTCGATCCACCTCGCCACGATACAGGGGCGAGGCCTTGGTCGCGTCACGCACCGCCGCGAAGGTGGTGCCGATGTACACATCGTGCTGGATGGCGCCCGCGCCCGCCATCCAGCGCAGGGTCGGCGTCGTTGAATTTGCGACACCGCTCAGCCCCGGGATGGGGTCTGAGGCGCCGTAGGGAATCTCATAGGTAAACACCAGTTGGCCCGGCTCGGAAGTGCCCGACTGCTCGGAGAAGATGAAGTAGCACGCGACGATGCCTTCCCGGTTCTGCGGCAGCGAGAGCACCGTCACCGCCATGTTGCCCGAAGCGCGGGATCTGTTGGGCGTGTTGAGGGACAGCGGGTGATAGTCGTCCCACTCCTCGTCGTAGAAGAATGGCCGCCAGGAGCCAAAGTCGTTGCGGACGTATTGTCCTTCCTGGACCCTGTAATTGCGGCCCAGCAGGCGGAACCGGTCGCGGTCGCCGATGTTCGCCGTTGTTCCCAGCGCAACCATCTTGCTGTTCGCCGCGGTGTCGATTTGTCGCGTCCATCCGATGGAGCCCGACTGCATGTTGGTCAACGTGCCGGAGGCGAGCCGGTCCACTCCGCCCGCCGGGACGTTGTAGAAGTGGAAGGCAATGTTGGCGGTGTTTCCGTCCTCGCCGATGGACTCGAAGCTCGGGGTGCCCTCCAGGTTGGACTGGTTGAACGGCGCGATCGGGGCGAGAAAGTCGCGGGAGGCAGTTCCCGCGATCAGGTCGTTGAAGGACGGGTAGATCTTGAAGCGCATCCGCGAGGGGCTTGTGCTGTTGGCGTTCATCCACTGCTCGTGGGCAAAGTAGAAGGATTGCGTCGGCGCGTGCCATGCGATCGCGCCCATCGTCGAGTTCGGGGCGATCGTGACCCGGTGGGTCCATGTGAGGAAGTTCGGCGACGTGGCGATCTGGGTGTCGAAGAGGCCCTGCGCGTTGACAAGGTTGTGATAGGTGCCGATGTAGCCCGTGCCGGTCGGATTCGGGATGATCTGCAGCGTGTCCATCCCGCGACCGCGCGAGTCGAGGGTGTTGAACCGGAATGTCAGGGCCGGTTGGACTTCCTCAATCCATGTGAATGAAGTGTAAAGGCTCCAGACATCGCCCGTCGCCCAGTTCCCGCCGGCGTCCTCGACGTCCACGCGCCAGAAGTACTGCCGATACGGCTGTAGCGTGACGGCGTATCGGCCAGCGGCGCCCAGGAGAGGAAAAGTATCGACGTGGGTGCCGGAGGACTCATTGGCATGCTTGACCGCGAGGCGCGATTGATCGAGATACAGGCGGGCACGCTTTGTGTTCGGGGGAGCGCCAAAGTTCAGGATGGGGCGCAAGCTCACCCCCTCGGCGCCGTCCACTGGGGACACCGCCTGGGTCGGGGAACCGGGAAGGGGCACCGTCGACAAGGTGAAGCCATCAAAGTAGGCGCGGCCTTGCGGGCCAAAGGCCTGGCCTTCTCCCCACACGGTCAGGTCCGCGTGGGTCGCCCCGGCGGGAACCAGGGCATCGGTGCCGGCGTCAATCCA
>CAYTRP010000317.1:0-4861 GCA_964440195.1 uncultured Candidatus Sumerlaeota bacterium | reverse complement strand
CCGAAGAACGTCTGGTCGCTGGCGACCTTTGCGTAGAAGTAGAGGTTGTCGGCATCGTAGGCGAACCGGAACTCCTCGATGTCGGCCTGGCCAAAGGTGATGTTCTCGTTGATGGCTTCGGTGTAGTTCCCATTGCCCAGGGCATCGCCCACGGCATCGGTCCAGACATACTGGTCGCCGGCGGTCCCGGCGTTGAATACGCCGCCAGTATTGGGGGCCTGCACCACGGCTCCCCACTCTGCGTCGGTGGCATCGACGGCGATCGTGCCGGTGGTGGGGGGAAGCGGTTGGGCTGCCAAGGGCACGGCAAGGGCCGCGGAGATGGCAAGCGCCGCGATCGAGGAACTGACTCTCAATCCTTTCATGCGGGTCTCTCCAATTTAAGGTTGGTGTTGCGGTCCATCCTGGGCTTGCAAAACCGGCCACCCGTGGGGGCAGGCGGCCGGGTAAGTACCATTGGGTGGTTATCGGCTTTGGGTCGCCGCGATGGAGCGGTCGCTGAAGGTGACGATGTCGCCGTCGCTGATCGTGCCATTGGTGGGATCGTAAATGCGGGCAAAGGCGCCGCTGCCGACGGGATTGCGGGAGGCGTCCTCGCGGTCGTCGAAGTTGTTGGGGCCGACGCTCTTGAGGAACCACTCGCCCCCGTTGGCGAGATCCACGAGGGCCGGCGGAATCGCCCCCGTCACCGACACGCCGGCAAGATAGACGACGCGGTCGCGCTGGTAGCTGGGGTCGATGACATACTGGCCGCCGCTGAGGAAGGCGGAGAGGGCGCGCACGTGGAGATAGATACCCAGCACGTTGGAGTGTTTGGGCGCACCGGCGGGGGCACCCATGTTCTTCTCGTTGAAGGGGGACGTGGGAACCGACGAGAGGTAGGAGACGGGGCTGGTGAGACGGAACATTCCACGCCCGCGAGGGAACTGCGAGTCGCCGAGATCGGTCTCGGGGTAGCGGTTGTTGTCCACGCGGTAGGTTTCGAGGCCGGTGGCGATGGTGCGGAAGTCGTTGAGGACTCGCGCGACCTTGGACCGCGTCTGGGCTTCGAGGAAATTGGGGACGGCAATGGCGGCGAGGATGGCAATGATGGCGACGACGATGAGAAGTTCAATGAGTGTGAAACCCCGTTGCAAACTGGTCCGGGGCGTTGCGGGGGAAATCATCTGCTGGTCATGCCTCCTGGGGGGTTTACATCGCTCCGCCCGCGGAAGGCAATTTGTGGCGCGAGATCCTCGGTTGAGGTCTTTACGATCCACGGTTGCTGGTCTCCAGTGCGGGGAGAAAGCTGTCCTTGCAGGGACAGGGATCATTAGGCCCAACGGAGGCTCGCCGGTCAAGTGAAAGCGGGTCTTTGAGGGCGAAAATTCGGACGAGACCAAAAAGGCTGGACCGGTCCAATACTGAAAACCGGCAACCCATACCATTGTCATAACTAGGTTTGCAAAATAGGAGGTTTACTAAACCGCTTGTGATTTTGACTGCCTTGGTGGGATTTTCTGTTCTTGGCGGAAAAATCTGGACAAGGTTTATTTTCGGAGGGCTTCTGGTCTCAATTTCCTCGACACGGCCATTCAGTACGGTCTGGATCGGCGGCTACTTGTGTCGGGCAAACTCTCGTGAACAACCTTGGAGAACCTCTTGTGAAACTGTCCAAGAGCGCCAGCCGGCAAAGGGCCTTTGGCCTGCTCCTCTCCGGGGGGGTGGCGTGGGCAACGATGCTCATGACCCCCTGCCCGATCCACGCGCAGGGTCACATTCCCGGTGTGGAGACCTTGACGCTGCGGCCGGTGGAATTCCATGTCCCGCCGGGCATGCAAATCAGCGAAGTGGGGCCGGACGAATATCTCGTCACATTCCGCTGGGCTCCTTTAGGCGAAGTCTCGCGCCCTTCGGTGGTGGGGGACTTCAATTCGTGGAACCGGGGAGCGCTCCCGATGGACGGCCCCGACGCGGAGGGTGCCTTTACGGCTTCCGCGCGCATCCGGGGTGGGGAGTATTCGTACAAATTCCTGCACGGGCGAGATGGCTACGTTCAGGATCCGCAAAACCCGGACGCCCGGCCCGACGGGTACGGGGGAAACAACAGTATCCTGCGCCTTGGGCTGACGGCCCTGCTGCGCGATGCGACCGCCGACCGAGGAGATGGCCTTTTCGTGAATGCCGCCTTTGATCATCGCCCAGAGGAGCCGACGTACTTTGACCTCTTCACCCCACAGGATGCGCTGATCCGCCTGCGGACGCTGCGCGGGGACGTGGAGGGGGCGCGCCTGCACCTGATTCGCGCCGATGGGGGGCGCGAGGTGGTCGAGATGCAGTATGCGGCGGCGGACCCGATGTTCGATTTCTGGGAGTACCATTACCACGCTTCGGAGTGGTCGCCCGCGCCGGTGGCTTACCAGTTTGAAGCCATCGACGGCGACGCGAGCGCGGTGCACGAACCGGTGTTCGACCTGGTCATGGACCCCTCGACGATCATGAAGACACCCGAGTGGGCGCGCCACGCGGTCTGGTACCAGATCATGGTGGATCGTTTCCGCGATGGGGATCCATCGAACAATCCGGAGAACACGCCCGGGACCAACCGCATCGAGAAGACGCATCCGTGGACCAGTGAATGGTACACGATGAAGGTGTGGGAGAGCGAGGGGGGGCGGAGCTTTTGGGCCGACGCCATCTTCCGCCGCCTGTACGGCGGGGATTTCCAGGGGGTCATCGACAAGCTCGACTACCTGAAGGACCTCGGGGTGACGGCGATCTACTTCAATCCCATCTTCGAGTCCTTCAACCACCACAAGTACAACGCGCGGAGCTACGTCCACGCCGACGATGGCTATGGCGTGGCGGGCGAGTTCCCCAAGTCGATGAAGACCCACGACGCGCTGGATCCCTCGACATGGGAGTTCAATGCGTCGGACCGCATGCTGCTGGCGTTGATCGAGGAAGCCCACAAGCGCGACATGAAGGTGATCCTCGACGGTGTGTGGAACCACGTCGGCGACGACCATCACGCGTTCCTCGACGTGCAGAAGAATCGTCGGAACTCCCCCTTCGCCGATTGGTTCGATGTGAAGAGCTGGGAGCCCTTCGTGTATTCGGGGTGGGGCGGCTTCATGGGCCTGCCGGAATTCGCCAAGTCGGCGGACGGCCTGGCGAGCGCGTCGCTCAAGGAGCACATCTTCAACGTGACGCGCCGGTGGATGGACCCGAACGACGACGGAGATCCCGGCGATGGCATTGACGGCTGGCGGCTGGACGTGCCGATGCACCTGCCCTTTGGTTTTTGGGAGGAGTGGGTGGCATTGGTGAAGGAGATCAATCCCGAGGCTTACATTGTCGGCGAGGTGTGGGATCCGGCGGAGGAGTGGCTGCAACAGGGCCGCTTCGACGCGGTGATGAACTACCAGTTTTCCAAGGCAGCCTTCCCGTTCTTTGCCAACGTGAATGACAAGATCACGGTCTCGGAGTTCGACGCGCGGCTGGCCCGGCTGCGGCTGCGCTATCCGCGCAACTCGACGTATGTCCTTCAAAACCTGTACGACAGCCATGACACGGACCGGTGGGTGTCGCGCATCGCGAATCCGGACCTGGCATACGACGGTGCAAACCGCCTGCAGGATTCCGGGCCGAACTTCATGGACCAGCGGCCCGACGCGGTTCACTACGACCGCCAGCGGCTGATGGCCGTCTTTCAGGCGACGTATGTCGGCGCGCCGATGATTTGGTACGGCACCGAAGTGGGAATGTTCGGCGCCGACGATCCGCGCTGCCGCATGCCGATGTGGTGGGAGGACCTCGCGCCCTACGACAGCCCGGACTACATCATCATGCCGGAGCTGCGGGATCACTTCCGCTCGCTGTTCCACCTGCGCGCCTCCGAGGAACTGCTGCGCACGGGGGACTACACGACGGCCCTGGCTTCCGATGAACAGGATGTTTTCGCCTTCTGGCGCCATGCCCCCATGGCCAACCAGGCGATCCTCGTGGTGCTGAACAACAGCGGGGAGACGCAACACGTCAGCGTGCCGGTGCCCGGGCGCGTGCTGGAAGCCGTGCCGCAATCCGTCGAACCCCTGTTCGGCGAAGCGCGCACCCTCGGCATCGACGACCGCCGCGTCCACCTCGAAGTCCCCGCCCTCTCCGGTGTCGTCGTCAAGGTGGGTGGATCACCGAAATGAGCAACACCTTCTTTGGACTGCGACAGCTTGCTGCCGCTGTTTGCGCCGGGAAGCTTGCTTCCGGCGCTCCCGAGGCGGTTGACATGACAAGAGGTTTCCGGAGTGTCCGCGGCAAGCTGCGGACACAAACAGCGCAAGCAAGCTTGCGCAGTCCCCAGAGCGACGTCACCGCTCCGAGACCGTTGCCATGAACTCCGCCCGCCCGACATTTCGCGATGACATGGTTGCGTTGCCCTTTCTCGCCCCGTTCCTCGCGGTGTTCGTGGTGTTCATTGGCTACCCCCTGTTCTATAGCCTCTGGATCAGCGTGCATCGCACGACGGTCTTTTCGGACTTCTATGACCTGTTCGGGACGATGGAGTTTGTCGGCCTGAAGAACTACGTGGAGATTTTGTCCGACCCGATCTTCCTGTGGTCGGTGCTCCTGACGTTTGTGTATGGTGTCCTGACCATCGCGCCGGGTATCGTGCTGTCGTTGTTCCTGGCGATGGCGCTCACGCGCGAAGGCCGCATCTGGGCATCCTACCGTGGCGGGTTTTTCCTGCCGCATGTGTTCGACGTGTATGTGGTGGGCATCATCTGGCTGATGCTGTACAACCCGGGGGGCGGGCTTGTCTCGCGGGTGCTGGCCTTTCTGGGCTTCATGGGATTGTCCGAGAGCGGAGTGTTGAACAACCCGTGGC
>CAYTRP010000316.1:0-4929 GCA_964440195.1 uncultured Candidatus Sumerlaeota bacterium | reverse complement strand
CACCGCCGACAAGGTCCGCCACGTCATCAGGGAAATGGACGAGGCCCTCCTCCTGTTCTCCGAGACCTTCCGCGACAAGTGGCAGGAGCGCCAGGACGAGTACCGCGCCCAACCCGTGCGCCCCTATCGCTGTTTCGACGCGAAGGACCGCCTGCTCATGATGAAGACCCTCGGCGACGAGTTCCGCCGGCACCGCATGGGCCGCAACTCGCCCCCCGAGAAGCTCAGCCTCCCCCCCGGCAACAGCGTCCGCGCCATCCTCGCCCCCCACATCGACTACAAGCGCGGCGGCGAGACGTACGCGTGGGCGTACCAAGCCATCGAGCACCACACGCGCGCCGACACGTACATCGTCCTCGGCACCCTGCACCGCCCCGCCTCGCAACTCTTCATCGCCACCGACAAGAATTACGACACGCCCCTTGGCGCCGTGCAGACCGACCAGGCACTGCTCGAAGAACTCAAGGCGCTCTATCCCCATGAGCTCATGGCCGAGGATTATCTCCACGCCGACGAGCACACGATCGAGCTGCAGGCCGTTTACCTGAAGAAGATCCTCGGAAACCGCCCCTTCAAGATCCTCCCCATCCTCGTCGGCTCCATCGACGAGTACCTCGCGCTCGATCCTCCCGCCATTCCCCACGAGATCGACGAGGAACTCGCCTCCATGATCAAGGCCCTGCGCACGCTCCTCGAACGCCACGGGGAAAAAGTGGTTCTCATCGGCGGCGTTGACATGGCGCATTGCGGACCCGAGTTCGGCGATCCGGAACCCAACTCACCCGAGATCGAGAAGGCGATCCGCGCCCAGGATGAATCCGCGCTTTCCCAGGTCGAGACCGTCAATGCCCGAGGCTTCTTTGAGTCCTTCCGCCCCTCGCTGAATGAGCGCAAGGTGTGCTCCATCGCGCCGATCTACACGGTGCTCGCCGCCCTCGAAGGCTCCAACCTCAAGGGCCATCGTCTCGCCTACCAACAATCCAACAGCACCGACCGCAACACGATGGTCACCTTCGCAAGCGTCGCCTTCGCACCCGACAAACCCGCCTCGCGCATCATTCTCACCGGGTGATCATGGATTGTGATGGGACGGATGAGAAGAATGGAAAAACAAGAGACCACCAATCCACGAATCACGAACCACGATCCCCCGCCATGAACATCCCCGAGCTAATCCGGCGCAAACGCAGCGGTGGCGCCCTTGATCCCGCCGAAATGGAGCAGCTCATCGGCGGCTATCTTGCCGGCGACATCGAGGAGTACCAGATCTCCGCGCTCCTCATGGCGATCTACTTCAAGGGCATGGCCCCGGATGAAGCCGCCGCCCTCGCGCGCGTCATGCGCGACTCCGGCCGCACGTTCGATCTCTCCGGCATCGGCGGCCCCAAGGTCGACAAGCACTCCACCGGCGGTGTCGGCGACAAGGTGTCCCTCCTCCTCGTGCCCCTCATCGCCGAGGCGGGCGGCATCGACCCCATGGTCTCGGGGCGCGGCCTTGGCCACACCGGCGGCACGCTCGACAAACTCGATGCCATTCCCGGCTATCGCTGGAACCTCGACGACGCGGAAATGAAAAGCGTCCTGCGACGCGTCGGCGGATGCATCATCGGACAAACCGACGACTTCGTGCCCGCCGACAAGCGCATCTATGCCCTGCGCGACGTCACCGCCACCGTCGAGTCCATCCCGCTCATCTGTGCGTCGATCCTCTCGAAGAAGGCCGCCGCGGGCGTGCAGGCCCTCGTGATGGACGTGAAGTCCGGCTCGGGCGCCTTCATCGCCGACGACAACGAATCGCGCCAACTCGCCCGGCAACTCGTCTCCATCGGCCGTTCCCTCGGCATGAATGTCAGCGCGCTGCGCACGCGCATGGACCAGCCCCTCGGCACCACGGTGGGCAACGCGCTCGAAGTGGTCGAGACCCTCGACCTTCTCGAAGGCAAGGGCCCCGCCGACACGCGCGACCTCACACTCGAACTCGGCGCCGAGATGCTCGTGCTGGGCGGCCTGCACCAGACGCGCGAGGCAGCCCACAAGCAGCTCACCCAAATCCTCGATTCCGGCCGCGCGCGCGAGCGCTTCGCCAGGTGGATGGAAGCGCAGCACGGCGACCCGCGCATCCTCGACAATCGCGCGCTTCTCCCCACCGCCCCCGACCGCGACACGCATCCCGCCCCCGCCAGCGGCATCATCTCCGCCATCGAAACGCGCGTCATCGGCGTCGCGGCCAACACCCTCGGCGCGGGGCGCATCAAGACCACCGACAAGGTGGACCTCGCCGTTGGCTTCGAGGTCCACGCCAAGATCGGCGACCATGTGAAGGCCGGCGACACGCTCCTCACGATTCACCATCGCCATGGCAAGGGTCTCGCCGAGTGCAGGAAACTCCTCGCCAACGCCTACACCATCGGCGACAAGCCCGCCCAGCCGATGCCCCTGATTGTGGAACGCATCGCATGACGACGCACCGCAAACGATCCTGATCCGACAAGGACCCTCCGATGATGCCTCGCGCCCTTCGCCGTTCGATTTGGTTGCCGGTCCTCGCGATCGTTCTCGCGTGCGGTTGCGGCGGGAAGAAGTCCGTCCCGATGCAGGTCCTTGTCCCCGCCGAGGGCGAACGCCCCGCCACGCTCGTGCCCCTTCCCGCCAACTGGGCGAGCATGACCATCGCGCAACTGCGCAACTTCCAGGGATGCCTCGGCGTCGATGTCGCGCAGACGGCGCTGGGCAAGAACTGCATCTTCGTCGTCTTCCGCGACAAGCAGTCAGCCGTGAACTGGTATCAAAGCGAGATCCACCAGCGTCTCGTCTCGAAGGTGAGCTTTTATCGTGAAGGCGAGCACGTGCCCCTCTCCAACGTTCCCGACGGAGCCGGCCCCCTTCTGCTCATCGCGACCCTGACGCCTGCCCACAAGGCACCCGACGGCGTGCCGGGGGCGGTCTTTCTCAGCATTGAAATCTTCGAGCACTTGCCGGCGGGCGTCCGATTCGGCAACGGCCGGTTTCTGCCGCTTGAGTAGGAAGCGCCCGACGCCCCAGGCAGCACACGAAAAAAAGCGCCCCGCGATGCTCCCAGGATGGAGGCTTCGCGGGGCGCTTGCATGACTGCCGCGCCGTCAGAACCGGAACAGCTTCTTGAAGGCGTACAACGTCACCTGACCGCCGATGGCCGCGATGGCATCGGTCAGCGGAATTTCCTTCGGGCACACGCGCACGCAATTCTGCGCATTGCCGCAATCCACGACACCCCCGGGGCCCGCGAGCACATCCAGCCGCTCGTCCTTCAGGTTCTTGCCCGTCGGGTTCTGGTTGAAGAGATACGCCTGGCCGATGGCCGACGCGCCGATGAAGCCGGACATGCCATTGTATTGCGGGCACGCTTCCAGGCAGCACCCGCACGTCATGCAGCGCGAGTAATTGTACATGTCCCCCTGCACTTCCGGGTCGATCTTCTCGCCGGGGCCCATGGGGTAGGTGCCGTCCACGGGCACCCACGCCTTGACGCGCTTGAGCGCCTCGAACATCGGCGTGCGGTCCACCATCAGGTCGCGAATGACGGGGAACTTGGAAAACGGTTCAAGCACGATGGGCTGTTCCAACTGGTCGATCAGCGCCGTGCACGACTGGCGGGGCCTCCCGTTGATGCGCATCGAGCACGCCCCGCACACTTCCTCAAGGCAGCCCGAGTCCCACGTCACCGGCGTGGTCTTGCGGCCCTCGCGCGTCACCGGATTGAGGCGAATTTCCATCAGCGCCGAGATGACATTCATGCCGGGCGTGTGGGGAATCGTGAAATTCTCCCAGAAGGGCGCTTCGCCGGGGCCGTTCTGGCGCTTGATCCTCAACTGCACGGTCTTCCTCGCCGTGGCCGAGTGAGTCTCCCCGGAATGGGCCGCGTGGGCTTCTTCCGCTGTCGTCTGGTGGACGGGTGCTTCGGCAACTGCCATGATCCGGGGCTCCTTGCCAGTTACTTGTAGATGCGGGGCTTCGGCGGTTCAACCGTCATGCGCACGGCGGCATAGGAGAGTTCCGGCTCGGAGCCATCCACATGCTTCGCCACGCTTGTCTTGTTCCAATTCTTTTCGCGCTCCGCCCATTCCCGCATGTACGCGATGAACTCGGGCGAGACTTCCTTCCCGCTCTTGGGCGCCACGCTGAACTCGACGCCGTTGGCCCGGGCGATCTCGCGCACGAATTCCTGGTAGGCATCCGTGTCGGTCGCGGCCCCGAGCTTTTCCTTCTCGGGCAGGTGAAGCTGGAAGTCCGGCTTGTAATGCGCGCCGCGCGACTCGTCGCGCAGCAAGGCGCCCTTCACCACCGCCTTGCCCAACTGGAGCATGTCCCACAGCGCGCGCGTGAAGCCAAACGCCTGGTTCACCGACCTCGACGTGTCGTTGACGTTGATGTTCTCCCAGCGCTCCTCCCACTCGTGGAACTTCGCCATCAGGCCCTTCAGGCTGTCGTTTCGGCGCACCACCGTGCAATGTTTCGTCATCTCCAACCCAAGGTCCCGGTGGATCGCGAACGCGTTCTCCGTGCCGCTCGTCATGCCCAGCACCTTCGCGTTCATCGCCTCCTGGCGCTTCAATTCGCCGTCATAGACAGACTGGTCCGCTTCCTCGGGATGGCTCTTGACCCATTCCACCATGCGCGGGCCGGCGATGAAGCCGCCGAAGATGCAGCTCAGCAGCGAGTTGGCCCCAAGGCGGTTCGCGCCGTGGTACTGGAACTCCACCTCGCCCGCCGCGAACAAGCCGGGCACGTTGGTCATCTGCATGACCATGTCCCCGTTGTCCTCGGGGCTCACCCACAACCCGCCCATGCTGTAATGCATGCCGGGGAAGATCTTCATCGGCTCTTCCATCGGGTCGGTGCCGACGAACTTGCGGTAGATCTCGAGCACGCCGCCGAGCTTGCGCTCGAGCA
>CAYTRP010000315.1:2118-4930 GCA_964440195.1 uncultured Candidatus Sumerlaeota bacterium | reverse complement strand
CCGCCAACACTGTCTACAAAAATCAGCAAAATGCCCTATTTCTCCTGCCCTTCAAAGCTCCTGTCCACCGTTTCCGCGACCCGGCTGCTGCCTTGCCCCCTGCCGAATGCTTCCGACTCGCGTCCTTTACTTACAACTCGCCCCTCCCAACAATCCCACCAAAAAAACGGGAGGCGGTTGCCCGCCCCCCGTCGATGACCTTGGTGGTATGGATGGTCCGCGTTACGCCGCCGAGGGCAGATTCGGTTCGCCGGAGATCGCCGCGAAGAGGCGCTGAAGGACCAGACGGGTGATCTTCCAGAAGCTCCAGAGCAGGAAGCCTGAAGCGATGACCATCATCGCCAGAAGCAGCAACGAGAGCAGCGGGTTCGCCACGACAAAGGCGAGGAATCCGACCACCGTGATATCCTCGATCACGCTGGCAACGGGGCTGACGATCGGCGAGGTGGCCGTGGAGTGCGCCACCAAGCGGGTGGTCGCCTTGGTCGCATGGCTTGCCGTGGCGAGCGTGCCACCCACGAGGCCGGCCAACATTTGAAACTCCATGGGCACGTCCCCCATGGCCGTGGCAGCCAGCACGACACCGGCGGGAATCCGGATGAAAGTGTGGATGCTATCCCAAGCGGTATCAACGGCCGGGAACTTGTCCGCGAAGAATTCCAGGGTGTACATGGCCAAGGCCGGCCAGAGAACCCAGTGGCTCTCCAAAACCACGAGTTCCCCGGGGAGGTCGAAAGCCGTCCAGCGACTCAACGCCCCCAGAACAAAAACCGTGGCGTACAGGTTGATCCCCGCACACCAGCTTGCGCCGAGGCCCACCGCCAGTGTCATGATGACTTGTTCGTATCCCATCGCGGAACTCCTTTCCTTGGGAGTCTGACATGAGGTCTTACGGGCTGGTTCCCGGGTTATTCAAGACGATTTGACGATTTTTTCGCGATGAGCTTTCGATGAGCTGGAAAGACACGATCAAGCCTCTTCCCGATTTTGGCGCTTCCCGCCCTCCGGTGGCCCCATGGGAGTGGACAGCGGTCGTCCTCGCCACCCTCGCGGGGGGGCTCCTGCGCTTCTGGGGATTGGCGGTCCTCCCGCCCGGCTTGTGGTATGATGAGGCAATCTACGGCCTGGACGGGCTGGATGTCCTGCGGGGGGTGAACCGGCCTGTCTTCTTCGACACCTACGGCCACATGCGCGAGCCGCTGTACATGTACCTGCTGGCGACCGGGCTGGCACTCGGGCCGGTGGAGGCGTGGACAATCCGGGCGGTGAGCGCCGTCATCGGCACCGCGACGATACCGGTGACCTGGTGGATGGCGCGAGAGCTGGCTGGCCCCCGGGTCGCCTTCTGGACGGTCCTGTTCTTCGCTCCCATGCGCTGGCATGTGCACTTCTCGCGCACGGCGTTCCGGGTCATTCTCTCACCCTTGTTTGCCGCGCTGACAGTGGCCCTGCTCGCGAGATTCGTCAGGAAGCCGACAACTTCGCACGCCCTCTTCCTCGGTTTGGCGCTGGGTGCCTCCCTCTATACCTACTTGTCGATGCGCTTGTTGGTCGTGGCGGTTGCGTTTGGCCTGTGCACTGCCGTGTTGCGAGCCACGGACCGCGCGAAGTTCATCAAGCTGTCCGCAACGGCGTTGGCGCTGGCGTTTCTCGTGTTCCTCCCCTTGGGGGTGGACTTCGTCCGTCATCCGGAGCACTTCGCGGGCCGGACGGGCGAGGTGTCGCTGTTCGACGAAGGGCGCGGCGGCTACTCGCGGCTCCTGACGCAGGCACGGGATGTGGCATTGATGACAACCCTTCGCGGCGACCATGAACCCCGGCACAACATCCCCGGATGGCCAGTGTTCATTCAGGCGTACCTCCTGTCGAACAGACCCGCGAACATCGGCGAGGCATGGGGAGAAGCTCGCGGGAGGGACCCCGACACCGTCCCGGATGTCCATGGCACGGGCGCTCCGGTCTTTGACCTGCTGACGGGCAGCTTCTTTCTCGGCTGGCTGGTGGTCCTTGCATTTCGGGCCGTCAGGGGTTGCTGGCCCAGCGGCATGCTGTTGCTCTGGATGGGGATGGGATCGCTCGCCTCGATCCTCTCGTTCGGCGCGCCCAACATGCTCCGGATGCTCCTGGTGACGCCGGCCGTTGCGTGTGTGCTCGGGATGGGAGCGGAGGCGAGCCTTCGCCTGCTTTCCCGCGCATTCTCGCCGGGCGGAGCCATCGGCGCGGCCGGCTTGCTGGCGGCGTGGTTTGCGTTGGGAGAAACGCGGCGCTACTTCGTGGACTTTGCTTCGAGCCCGGGAGTGCCGGAAAGCTTCAACACGAACCTCGTCGAAATGGGCGCGTGGATTCGAAGCCATCCCGACCTGCCCGGGACAGTGGTGCTGCCGAAATACCTCGTGGACACGCCGTCGGTCCGATTCGAGATGGACCGGGTGGACGGTTTGGTGGCGGATTCGGAGTGGGAACCGGCGGATCGGCCGGCGTGGTTGTTGGCCCCGGTAGCCCCCTACCCGCCGCGCGCTGTTGAGGGGACGATCCTGGAGAACGCCGCGCCTCTCCAACGCTTTCAGATGCCGGATGGCCGGGTGTGGGCCATCCTGCTCGAGTGGGAGGAGTTGCGGCGCTGAACTACTTCTTGGCGGGTTTTGCCGCCTTGGCCGGAGTCGCCGCCTTCTTGGCGGCAGGTTTCTTGGCTTCCGTCTTGGCTGGCTTCTTCTCCGCGGCCTTTGGCGCAGCTTCCTTCTTGGCGGCGGGTTTCTTTTTTTCGGCGGGTTTCTTGGCGGCGGGTGCCGCCTTCTTCTCCGCAACCTTCTTC
>CAYTRP010000315.1:0-2108 GCA_964440195.1 uncultured Candidatus Sumerlaeota bacterium | reverse complement strand
TCTTCTTTCCGGTGGCGGGGGCCTTGACTTCGGGCTCCGCGACCGGAGCCGGCGCGGGTGCCTTCTTGGCGGCGGCGGGAGGCGTGTACACCTCGTGCTTCAGGTCCAGGTCCAAGGGCGCGTGGATGCAGTCCATGAGCGCCAGCTTGTCGATGGCCAGCTTGATCTCGCGGAACACGCGCTTGTAGACTTCGAGGGTGGCCCCCATGGGATCGCTGATCTGGTAGTTCTTGAGGTCGCTCTTCGCATATTCCTTCAGCAGGAACGTCTTGTGGCGCGCGTCGTCGGCGAGGCGAAGGGCGAACTGCACGTGGAAGGGAGTCATCCCCAGCACGAGGTCCGCCTTGCGGATCATCTCGGGGGTCAGGGGGGCGCTGCGGTGCTTGCGAATATCGATGCCCGCGCCATCCATGACCTGGACGGCTTCGGGGGTGGGGAGCAGGCCGGGAATCGTCATGACGCCCGCCGTGCGGACCTCGACGGCGGCGATCCCGTTTTCGTCGAGGTACTGCTGGAGAAGTCCCTGGGCCATGGGGCTGCGGCAGGTGTTTCCCGTACAGACGAAGACGATGGTGCGCTTTTTCTTGCGCTTCGGGAGAAGCATTCCTTCCTCCACTTGATGATCCGGCCCGGGCGATGGTCCTGCCGGGATCCGGGCGTTCCAGCCGCGGGTTGGGCCTAGCGACCCGTCCGCAGCATCATGACGACACCGACCACGCCATAGATGATGTTTGGCAACCACGTCGACAGCGCCGCCGACCCCAGGAGTCCGGCCTGCGCAAGGTTCTGGAAGCCAAAAAACAACGCATAGTACCCGATCACCCACAGAAGTCCGCCACCAAGCCCGACGAGCACGCCCTGGGAACGCGGACGCATGACATGGGCGCACACTACAAGGGCAACAATACACGCGCCAAGTGGGAGGGCAAGCTTGGCGTGCAGGCGTGTCACGAACTCGCTGGTCTGCTTTCCCTGCACCCGCAGGATCGACACGTACTCCCACAACTCCATGAAACTCATGAGATCGGTGCGCCGCCGCTGGCCCAGAAACGCGTTCAGGCGCTCCTCCATCGGATACTCGAGGTCGCTGTCGCGGATCTCGCCCCATTGCTCGTGGGAGACAACCTCGCCGTCCGGCCCATACTTGGCCAGAATGGCCTTCTTGAACAACCAAACGTCGGGATTGGCGCTTTCAAGGCTGCCCGAGGCCACCTCCAGCGTCCATCTTGGGGAGCGCGTTTCGGGGTCGTACTCGACGACGTGGGCGTTCTCCATCGTCGCCGACCCTTGGTCGTAGGCACCGATGATGTAGAAGCGGTCGCCGACCCCCTTCTGGAAGATGTTTTCCGAAAGAAAGAAAGTCGCCGGATCGTCGCCCTTGAAGTAGATGCGCTCAACGTAGCGCGCATGGCGCTCGGCGGGGCTGACCACCCACTCGGTCACGGCAACCGCCGAAACCGCAACGAGCGCGGCGGCACCGATGAAGGGGGCGGAAAGACGCGAGGGGCTGATACCCCCCGACAGCCATGCGAGGATCTCGTTCTGGCGCGCCTTGCGGGTCACCACCCACAGGATGGCGGCACAAACGGCGACCACCGTGAGGTCCATCAGAACCCCCGGCAGCCGGCACACCATCAGGACAATTCCCCAGTACAGGCCGTTTTCCACCTCGCCGAACATCTCGCCGTAGTACGAAAGGAGCGTATCCACCATGTGGACGATGGACAGCAGCAGCACCAGGACAAAGAAGGCGCGGAAGAAGTCGGCGAGGAATTCCCTGTCGAGGAGTTTCATCTGATGGGATGCATTTCCATGACTGGCGAGGGAACTCGCCGCCGACTGGCAACTGAACAAACGATGGTGTCTCCCCGCAACCGGCTCACTCCTCTTCTTGAGGCGTGTCCGTCGCTTCCTCTGGGACTTCTTCGGAGGCTTCGGCCTGCTTGGCGGCCTTGGCGGCGGCACGCGCGGCGCGCTGCTCCTCCTCGGCTTCCATGGCTTCGCGGTCTTCCGGGCGAAGCTGGCGCTCAACCATCACCGCGATGTCCCCGTAAACTTCCGGGTAAAGGCGCACGCGGATGTGGAACTTGCCGAGGTGCTTGATCTGC
>CAYTRP010000314.1:0-4930 GCA_964440195.1 uncultured Candidatus Sumerlaeota bacterium | reverse complement strand
TCCACCGCGTTGAACGGAAAGAACTCCTTGAACTCGCGGTAGAGCTGCGCCGCGAGGGTCTTGTTCGGAGCGAGGACAAGCGTCGGCTTGCTCACCTGCTCGATGACGCGCGCGATCGTGAACGTCTTGCCGGTGCCCGTCGCGCCGAGCAGCGTCTGCGCCGGCAGGCCATTCACCAATCCGCCCACGAGCTTCCCGATGGCCTGCGGTTGATCCCCCGCCGGCTCGAACTCGCTCACTACTTGAAAGGGATGAAACTCCTCGAGTGGCCCGCTCTCGGGGAAAAAGGTGCGCAGCGCCGGGGAATCCGTCCCCGCCTCGGGCCGCGGGGCGACCGGGATGGGCGGCGCGAGCACGCTTTCCTCCGCGGCGGCGCGAGCCCGCCTGGAGGTGCGCTTGCCTGGGCTGTTCATTGTGTTGGGGCGCTGGTTCGGACGAGACAAGGAAGGGTGAAGTGCGAAGGGTGAAGAGTGAAGGAAGGATGAAGGCGGAAGGATGGAGAAAATAGTTGCAAGGGCAGCGGATCGCCGTGACCCACCGCCCTTTCACTTTTCACTCTTCCCTTAGTCGTAGAAGTTGATCTGGCCGCCGCCCCCGCCGCCCATCATGCCACCCATGGCGGCTTCCTGCGCGCCGGCGATGGCCATCTGGAGCTGGTCGGGAGGAACGGGGATCTGAACGCTCATGCCGGTACCGCCCTGGGCAAAGCGCAGGCCCTTGAACTGCTCGATCTGGGCCATTATCGCCGGGTCGCCCTGGGCCTGAAACTCGCCGAGCATCGCGAGCGCGGGGATCATGTCGTTGATGGCGGACGTGGCGCGGCCTGCGGCTTCCGCGTCCGTGAAATTCATGGCCAAGCCCAGCATCGCGTCGGTTCCGCGACCGCCCAGTGTCATGACGGCGGAATCCAGGGCAGCGGCTTCCTTCAGCAGGTTAGGGGCGCCGGGAACGAACGCCGCCTCCTGCGGCGGGTTTGCCGCGATCTGGGCCAGCATCTGCTTCGCCTCGGGCGGCAACTGGAGGCCCACGAATATTGGGGCACCCGCATGCGCGCCGAGCATCGAGGACAGGGCGCCTTCGCGGGCCGAGGGAGCCGACGACGCATACGTGGCGAGCAGGTCACCCATGCTCCCTTCGGAAGGAGCAAGCAGCAGCGTGTGGGCGTTGGGCATCGTCAGCACCGTCTCCGAGCCTTCCGGCCCCTTGAATACCTTGGCACCCGCCATGGTCGTCGCTTCCGACCAGCCTTCGGTCGTCGTCAAGCGCTGATGCAGGGCCTGCGCGTCGAAGTCGCCCGTCACGACCATGAAAGCCTGTGGCGAGCCGCTCTGCAGCGATTCCGCCGACAGGCCCATCTCGTAGACCCTGGCCCTGCCGGGAAAGTTGCCGAGAACCCCCGCGACTTCCGGCTTCTCATCGGCCATCATGTTGAACAGGAAGTTGTGAAAGTTGGGATTCTGCGCCTGCATCTCGCTCACGACGGGAGCCAACGCGGGCGTTCCGACCAATGCATCCATGTCGATACGGATCAGGACATCCGCCGCTCGTGGCACACCCGCGAAGGGCTGGGCCGTCTGCGCAACGGAACTGTTTGAGACCACGACCAAGCCACCAACAACCAAGACACTCATCAACGGGGTGCGACATGACTTCATGGGGACAAACTCCTGTTGGAATTCTCACGCAGCACCCTGGCCTGGTCCGCCCGGCCTGCATCTGGGTAGTCTAGCGACGAGCGACCCGGCACTGGCAATGGGAAACCCCGGACTCTGGCTCCTTGGGGCCACCCCTTGGGCCGGAATCGCCGCCCTAATCTCCCAACCCAAGGCCCGCCCGAGCCGCCGCGTGGCACTCCCGGGCGATCCGGCAGAGGACCAGCGCCTGCTCCCAGCGATCCGTCTCCTCGCGGACGGTTCCGTCGGGCATCCGGAAGGTCCGGGCGTAGTTGATGGCCGGGCGCAGCAACTCCGGCGTGAACGGGATCACATCACCCGGCTGGGCGTGGGTCAGGAACCCCCGAAAGCTTCGCGTCCAGAACTCGCGGAAGTGAGCCACGAACGGGCGGCCCTGCGGCGAACCGTCCCCGACGTCCACCTGCATCGAGCCGCTGTTGCCAATCCGCCCATGAAGAAAACGCACCCGCTGGAACACGGGCTCCAGACGGTCGAATTTCGACTCGATTTTCCCATAGGTCATTTCCAGTCCCGTGTACCAATGGGAAAAATCCCCGTTGAACCGGATCGCCGGGACTTGCTCCACCAGCGCCAGAGTCCGGGCCATGTCCTGCGTGATCGTGGCCCGGTGCGTTTCGATAAACATGGGGAAACCGGTGCGTTCCGATGCCTGCACGATGTCCTCGGCCAGCGCCCTCATCTCCGCGTCCGGCTCGAACCCATTGCCGGCGTGCAGCGTCAGGAGTTCATGGCCCGCATCGCGCGCGCGCAGCGCCAGGTCATGGGCGTCACCCACGCGATCCACCCGGCCGGTCGCGGTGGAATGCAATCCCGCCTCGCGGCAAAGGGCCGGGTCGCCACCCTGCACGCCCTCGTATCCCGCGGCGCGAATCGCGTGGTAGAGATCGATCCCGGTCGCTCGCGGCGCGGCGGAAAACTCCGGAAGATCCTGCAGCGTCAAAATGTTGAGATCGAATCGAAGCATGGGGCGCCCCTTTGGCGGTTTTGCCGGGCACGAGGAATCCGCGCCTTGCCACCTGCCGTGGGGCGAACGTGTTCCGGCGCGACCAGATGGTCAGGTTGACTTCATGATAAGGACCGTCACCAACGCGCCGATGGCCATCATCAGGATCATGATGAAGACCAGCAGGATGATCGTCCGCGTGGTAAAGGCCGCCGAGACATTGTGGCTGGAACCGGAACCCGAAGCGCGGGAGGCCGGAGTGGGGGCCGGGGAGGGTGCCGGGCGAGGCGTTGGAGTGGGCACCGGTTGCGGCACTTCCACGCGTCTGGGGGCTGGCTCGGGCACCGCCAGTGGATTGTCGAGGAACTTGCCCAGGGCCACGGCCACGTCCCCGGCCGTCGAAAAACGATTCTCCGGGTGCTTTTCCAGCATCCGGTTCAGGGTCGCATCGAGACCCACCGGGATCGAGGGCTCCAGCGAGCGCGCCGTCTCGTGCGGCTTCTGGACGATCGCGCGCATCGTCTTCAGGTCGTCGGCGCCGAGGAAGGGATGCTTGCACGTCAACATCTCGTACATCACCGTGCCCAGCGAGAAAATATCCGAGCGTCCATCCGGCTTGACCTTGAACTGGTCGCTGATCTGCTCCGGCGCCATGTACGCGGGTGTTCCGACGGCGAAACCGACCGCCGTCAGCGTCTCGTCCTTCAGTCCCTTGGCGAGGCCGAAGTCCGTCAGCACGACGCGGCCCGTCGCGCGCTCAATCAGGATGTTGCCGGGCTTGATGTCGCGGTGCAGGATCCCCTTGTTGTGGGTGTAGTCCAAGGCCTCGGCCACGAGCTTGATCACCCGGGCAGCCTCCGCCGGATCCCAGCGCTTGCCACGACGCCGTTCGCTCTCGAGGTCGTACCCGTCGATGTATTCGAGGGCGAGGAACTGGATCGGCGGCTCGTCGCTGAACTCGTAGAGCATCGCGATGTGCGGATGGCGGATCTGCGCGAAGGTCTTGGCCTCGCGCTCGAATCGCTTCATGCTGTTCTCGCGGCTGGCTCGGTCGGGAGACAGGGTCTTCAGCGCCACCTTGCGATCCAGGCGCATGTCCCGGGCAAGATAGACAACGCCCATGCCGCCCCGGCCGATCTCGCCGAGCAGCTCGTAGTTGTGCTTCTGAAAAAGCGTGGTGAGCCGCTCAAGCCCCGCGGACTTGGGATCGCTGGAACTACGACGTGAGATCTGGGTGGGTTCCATTGCTCGCCGCTTGTTTTGTCGCAGGATTTCGACAGTCACGCGCCCCGTGCCGCAGCCTACAAGGCAACTCTTCAGTGTTCCCGGAAGTTTCCCCGCGTCGAGGGAAAACACCGGCCAACGCGCCCATCTCAATTCACCAAGCCCACCAGCGCCTCGTGCAGCCTGCCGTTGGACGCCGCCATGCGACCGCGAAACAGGTCAAACGGCGCGCCATTCAGACTCGTCACCACCCCTCCGGCTTCCTCCACCAGGAGCACGCCCGCCGCCATGTCCCATGGCTTGAGGTTGATCTCATAGAAGGCGTCGATATGCCCCCCGGCGAGGTAGGCAAAGTCCAGCGCCGCCGACCCCAACCGCAGCAATCCCTGACTCCGGCCCAGCACCCGCTCCACCCGCTCAATCAACCAGGGCATGATCTCCCGGCGATTGTAGGGAAAGCCCGTCACCACCAGGGCCTCCTCCAGAGTGGCAACCTGCGAGACATGGAGGGGCTCGCCGTTCCGCGTCGCCCCGAATCCCTTCGCCGCCAGGCTCATTTCCCCCAACGCCGGGGCAAAGATTCCCCCGGCAATGATCGCATCCTTGAAGAGCAGCGCGATGCTCACGCTGTAAAGAGGCATCCCGTGCGCAAAGTTCGTCGTTCCGTCCAGGGGATCCACCACCCACAGGAAATCCGAATCCACGCAGCCTAGCCGGCCGCCCTCTTCGGCCAGGATCGCATGATCCGGAAAAAGGCGCCTGATCTCGCCGACGATGATCTTCTCGGAGGCGTGGTCCGCCGCCGTCACGAGGTCCAGCGCCCCCTTCTTTTCATAACCTTTCAGGCGCCGGAAGTGCCGCAGCGTCTCCTCGCCCGACGCCCGGGCCATGCTCTCGATGGCGCCGAGATAAGTCGCGGATGTCGGCGTCTCGATCGTCGTCATGTCTTCAATCGGCTGGAGGTCAGTGCTCGTGCAGCGATTCGGCCTTGCACGGCTCGTCGCCGCAGATCTCGCAGCTCTGGGGTCCGGGGCACTGGAAGTGATGCTGCTTCAGGCCGTCGCGAAAC
>CAYTRP010000313.1:0-4939 GCA_964440195.1 uncultured Candidatus Sumerlaeota bacterium | reverse complement strand
CCGGGTCAGCCATGCAGGCAAGATGCCTGCACCCCTTTCCGGCGGCAACGCGAGGCCCGAAGGGCGATGCCGGGAACAGGGTGCGAAAGGGATGCGCCCCGCAGGGACGCCAGAACACCGGCGGCCTTGGCGGAGCGAACGCTCCGGCCAGCGTGCGCCGCCGGAGGGTGCCACCCATCCCCGGGCAATGGAATCCGCCCGGCTGTGGGGGAATATTCTTGACCGTGTTGCCTCGCGGATCGGTGCATTGTCCAAGATAGGTTTTGGAGTTTACGGGGGGCTGTGCCGATGCGCGTCATCCTTGATCGTTTGATCCTGTCGAGCCTTAGCGAGGCGAGCGATCCGTTCTTCCTCGCCCATCACCGGGTCGAGGCCATCCTGTACTTCGGTGACGGTGGTCTTTTTCCGGATGACCTGAAGCTTTACCATCGGGAGCTTGAGAGCCCGTCGCTCTCGGAGCCGGAACTGCGCGACGGCGTCCTGTTCCTGCGGGAAAGCCTGAGGGCAGGGCGCCGGGTGGTGGCGGTTGGGGAAACGGGGGCGACCATCGTGGTGGCGTACCTCTCGGAGATGGGGTTCGGCATGGCGCAGGCCATGCAGATGGTCAACGACGGGTCGGGGAGAACGCCCGAAGCGGACCCGGACCAGGTCGAGGCCCACTGGTGCGAGATCGAGCGGCGCCGCAATGCCCGCGTGCATGGCTGACGGCGCATTGCCCTTGGCGTGTCGTCACCCTTGGGATGCGAGTCAGTCGGGCAAGGGCTTGGGATTCACGATCTTGCCTTGGGGTGTCGATCCCGTGGCTGGCCGAGGCGGGAACAGGGTACTGGCGAGAAGGTCGCCCGTGTAGATGGCGCTGGGGAGGATTTCGCATTCCGCCCAGCAGCCGGGGCATTTGCGCACCCATTCGCGCTGCTTCTCGATTTCCTTGTTCTCGCCGAACCAGATTTCCTGGAAGCTCTGTTTGCGCAGGTTGCCCACCCGCTTGCTGTTGAACTGGCAAACGGGAATGTCGCCGTTGGGGTACAGCCGCATGTGGGCGCCGAGGGCGACGCACTTGGGGTTGGGGGCGTTGGTGTTGTGGAGCAACCGGTTGCGGATGCCGCGCAGGTAGTACCGCTTTGCCAGGCGCTCGCGCCATGGAAAGGCGGCGAGGTCCTTTTCGATCTCGCCCATGAGTTCGCGGAGATGGTCGTCGGAGAATTCGCCAAAGGTGCTGAACTTGCCGATCTGGTCGGGGGCGATCTCGGTGCCGAGGGTGTACGTGGCGCTGGCGTCATAGGCCATCACGACGTTGTTGTGCACGCCCAGGGGCTTGAGAAAGTCGCGCAACTTCTTGTAATGCTCCACGCCGTCGGCGTCGACGATCGTCTGGTTCACGCCGAGTCGCAGGCCGAGTTCCTTGCGGCGGGGCGCGAGTTCGTGGAGCGTCTTCATGACGCTGTCCCAGGCGGTCTCCTTGCCCCGGACGTAGTTGTGCTTTTCCTTCAGGCCGTCGATGCTGATGAGCATTTCGAGCGGGGTGCTCTTGTCGCGTTCCTCGCAAAAGCGGACGATCTTGTCCGTGAGAAATCCGTTGGTGGTGACGTGGAGGAAGAGGGGCTTGAGGTGGCGCTGGGCGAGATGGGCGATCTCGAGGAGATCCTTGCGGGCGAAAGGCTCGCCCCCGGTCAGGCGCACGGCGTCGAGGGTGGGAAGCTGGCGGAAGATGCCCTCGATTTCCTCAAGGCTCAGGTCGTCGGGCGACGGCTTCTTCCACGAGTCGCACATGATGCACTTGGCGTTGCAGGTGAACGTGACGATATAGGTGAGGAAGCGGGGCGCGGTGACGAGCCGGGCACGACTGCGCCTGATGGTGTCTAGAATGCCGAGGATTCTCATCCGTGCGCCGGTGCTCCCACATGACCCATGTGACGTTCTGGTTTCGGGGTGGAGTCGAGATGGCGCCGAATGGCGGTGAGCGCCTTCGGCGTGCCGTTCATGCTCTCCCTGTCGATATGGAGGCGGTACTGGTCAAGGCTGGCAAGAAAATCCTCCACGTGGCGGGGGCGGACCTCATCGAACCCGGCCCACCTGCCGGCCCCGGATTCCTGGAGATAATGGGCGTTGATGTATTGCTCCCAGTTCTTCGGCTCGGGAACGGCGAAGACGGGCTTGCCGAAGTACAAGGCTTCACCGACGAGTTGGTTGCCCGCCGTGCAGAAGAGCGCCAGGCAAGAGGCGAGGTCCTCGACGAATGTCCTGTCGTTGATGGCATGAAAGGTCAGATTCGCGTCGGGCGGGCGCTCGCCCAGGCCATAGACGCGCACGGGCCTCCCCGAGGCCTTGAGGGCGTCGAGCAGCGCCGGACAGGAGAAGCGCCGCAGGTAGCACAGCAGATGCCCGCCGTCCAGGGGCTCGCGCTGGACGATCTCGGGGCGAAGCAGAACGCCCGCCATGACCACGCGGCTGCGGTACTTTTCCCTGACGGGTGGGAAGTAGAATTGCGAGACGACGATTTCCGCGGGGCCCTGGTAGTAGGACCGGACAACGAGACCCATGTACCACGTGTGCCACCGGAGGCGGAGCGGCAGGCTGCCGAGGTCATTGACGACCAGGAAGTGCTGGTGGTTGATGCTCAGGAATGGCACGCCGCAGCGCCGCGCGGCGCGCGGAAGGGCGGGCTCGAAGTCCGTGATGACCAGGTCGGGTTTCTCGCGGCGGATGACGCGCGCGAGCCTGCCGATCAACCGGGGCATGGCGACGATGGTGCGGATGCCTTGGTAAATCGTCTTGAGGAAGTCGAGCCTGCCGCGTTCGGTGTAGTGAAAGGCCAGGCCGCGAATGCGCGTCACGCGCACCGTCGTGTCGCGGTAGATGGGCGCGAGAAAGGCGTGGGCGTCGTTTGGCGCGAAGAGCCAAATCTCGTGCTCGTGGCGAAGTTGCTCGACAAGGGAGCGCACCCGCGTTGCGTGGCCGCGTCCCTCGCCCGACATGCTGATGAAGATTTTGGCCATTGATAATCGAGTCGGCGTTTGCAAGGGAAGATACTTGCGTGAGGAGGCTGATAAGTGTCCCGTGGACGAAATCCGTCAAGGACAGATTCCGGGCGTAACGGAAAAGGAATAGGGACAGGATAACGGGATTGGTGAGGACAGGCCGCGAACAAAAACCCGGGCGGCGAGCCAAAGCCCGCCGCCCGGGTATTTGATCGCTTTCCTTGTGAATCAGTAAAGCGGCCATTCCCCAACACCCGATGGCGTGCCCCCCACGACCGCCTGGAAGGGACCGTAGGAAGTGCGAGTGCCATTGGTGTCCACTTCGACGAGGAAGTAGCTGCGGCCGGCCGCTGTCGCCCCAACGGGAAGGGGATCGACCAGCGAGTAACTGGCGCCCGCCGTGGCGGAGCCTTGCGCGGGAATCAGGGCATTGCTGACCGGGGCACCGGGGACAAGAGCGCCGCCTTGGGAACTGGCGCGGTGAACATGGAAGCCAACCGTGTCGATCTCGCTGGCCGTCGCCCATGCGATCTGCACCGGCGCGCCCGCATGAGGAGCGGTGGCGGTGAAGGATTGAAGTTCGATGAGGAGGACGTCGCCCCGGCGCAGTTCATCAATGTAGTCGGAATTGCCACCGCCGTTGGGCTCGCCGGGGGTGGTGGTGCCGTTGACGGACCAATCCAGCGGGTCAAATGCGTCGTCACCGGCAAGGAAGAGATTGGCATTGTTGTTGGGAGCGGCGACGGTGACGGTGGCATTGTCGCCAAACACCCCGCTGGCGGGACCATACTTGACGCCAAAACCAGCGGGTGTCAATGTATCCCCGGTCGCCACCGTATCTACCCAGGCAACATCAGTCGCGGCAAGGTCGCCAGTGCGACTCAGCGGGTCACTCACTTCGGTGATGTGAGCGGAGGCAAACTTGAGCCGGATGTCCCACTTGTTATCCGCGGGATCAAAGTCCGTATTTTCAGTGTAATCGGCCGTATTGCCGCCAACGACAATGAGTGTGCCCGCCGGAAAGAGAGTGGCGATGGCTTCCATGTTCGTAAACTGGTAGGCGGCAAACTTCGCGGCAGGCGGGTTGGCGGAATCGCCATAAAAATAGGCGTTCAATTCGGCGGCGGTGATGTCCTCCACGACCAGCAGCTCAAGCCACTCGTCGGTGCCCTCCAGATTCCCGGCACGGTAGAGTTCATTGATGACAATCTTCTGGGCCGAGGCGACAACGGGCAGCGCCATCGCGGCACCGGCCAGCACGGCGATGGAGGCAAGACGGTTCATTCGCGACATGGGGTTTCTCCGTCGGGTGGATAAGGTAGCGTTCCGCAAGGAAGGAAGACCACCACACCCGGCGGCCCCGGGCAAGCTGAACTGTGCCCAGAGCGTTGTTAGAAGTTGGCGAATGCCCCCCGGTTCCGCCTTGCTTCCCGGGGGCGCGGCCCCGATACGCTCGAAGCGACCGGCTAACGTGATGTTCCGGCCATATCCAAGGGGAGCGATCATGGGTTACAAAGTTGCCATCCTGGGGGCCTCGGGAGCCGTGGGCCAGGAGTTCATCCGCCTGCTGGAGCAGCGGGAGTTTCCGGTTGAGGAGCTGCGGC
Organism: uncultured Candidatus Sumerlaeota bacterium; assembly: GCA_964440195.1. Lineage (GTDB taxonomy): Bacteria > Sumerlaeota > Sumerlaeia > SLMS01 > JAHLLQ01 > CAYTRP01. The sequence continues at coordinate 357 of CAYTRP010000313.1, read as the reverse complement.
TGTTGGCGTCCTCGCGTTCGGCGGGAAAAACGTATCCGTTTCGGGGCCGGTTGCACAAAGTCGAGGAAGTGACCGAAGCGTCCTTTGAGGGAGTGCGGATCGGCCTGTTTAGCGCAGGAGCTTCTGTTTCCAAGACTTGGGCGCCGATCGCCGCGTCCAAGGGCGCCGTCGTCATCGACAACACCAGTCAGTTCCGCATGGACGAGGACATCCCGCTGGTGGTGCCCGAGTGCAACACGGCGGCCATCGAGTCGCTTCCCGCGCGGCGGATCATCGCCAACCCGAATTGCTCGACGATCCAGATGGTGCCGGTGCTGAAGCCGCTTCAGCCCGAACTTCTCGTGTAGCGGCTTCAGC
>CAYTRP010000312.1:3828-4963 GCA_964440195.1 uncultured Candidatus Sumerlaeota bacterium | reverse complement strand
TGGCAGACGCTGCCAAAAAAAACATGATGAAGCAGGGTCATGTAGTGATTGCCCAGAATGGAATAATCAACAAGGCTTGCACTGTGCGCTGGATACTCTTAAGGGGAATGTGGTTACCAAGCTCTACACCACTGGGTCAGCAAATGCGTTCTGGGCAGATCCCCAAGGCTGGTGCGGCGAGGCTTATTCATTCAAGTGTGGTGAGTTTGTCCAGTGTCAGCTGATCGTGGGTGGTGGGTGCCCGGATCACTCGCAAGCAGGCATGAAGTGTCAGGAGTATAGATGGGATTTCGTAGTGAATACGGCCAGGGGATGCTAAAGGAGCAGCTCATGAGTAGACTCATCAGAATCACGATATCAGGCGCTGCCACAGCCATCTTTCTCGTAATGACTGCCGCCGGGCTGACGGCGGACTTGAGCGAAGTCAATCGGGCAATTGAATCCGTTGCCGCGTTGGACCTTTCGAACCTCGCGATTGAGGGAGAGTTTGAGTATATCGAACGCGACTTCATGAGTGTGGTTCTGCGCCCCGAAACCATCAACAAGTATAGGGAAGTGGCGAGAATGCCTGAGTTCTCGCACAGGCATGTCCTAGGAACATTCACTCTGATCTACGCGAATGGAGAGTCGTACTTGTCCAGATCGGTTGAGAAGGCGACGTTTATCGACCAGTCTGGGAATCCGATGGACATCGAAGCCGACTACTACACTCGGGAAACGTTCTGGCTCTACAAGGACTCCACTGCTGTCTTCACAAAATCCCTGAACGATCAGGATGCGGATTCAGGCGGAGAAGTGTATGCACTCGAACGCGTACCCATTGGCAGACTCGTCAAAGACGTGCAATTTCGTTGGTTCCTGCCTCTTCCTATCCAGTGGAAGCTGGGATTCTCAGATCCTCCCTCGTATGATCCTGATGTTTTCTCTCAAACAGGCCCGCTTGAGTTCAGAAGTGAATTCGATGAGAACGAGCTGAGAGGAACCAGAATCGTATCAATATCTGGCGATGCTGGGCTTCCTGCGAAGGAAGTGACGTTTGCATCGCTCGACCTCAAATCTCCACCATGGCTCGTGGGCTACGAGGAATTTCAGTGGCAGGAGAATGGAACGCGTGAGATGCAATTGCCCATGCTGC
>CAYTRP010000312.1:0-3818 GCA_964440195.1 uncultured Candidatus Sumerlaeota bacterium | reverse complement strand
CAGGGGATGGCATTGATGCCAAGAGAGAGATTATTACCGTCAGGTTGCATAGCATCCAGAGATTTGAGGGGGATGGGATACCGCCTCTCCCGCGCGCCCAGAGATTCATAGATCGCACCACGTCGCCACCGACCGAAACAGGCTCGATTCGGTGACCGTTTTCGATCCTCTCCAATTTGACACGGAGATTTTGTCATGCTTCGGAACTGCATCCTCGTTCTACTTGGTTGGCTTGTTATCGTTGCATCGCCATTCCAGTCGTGTGCGGGCGAACCGGATTTGGAGTTCTCCCTCCAAAAGGAGTATTTTGTTCAGGTCGCTGTCTTCCCGGGCGATGACAAACCGGGCGCACAAGAACTTGCAGATGTCTTGCAGTCTGAAGGTTTCTCTCCTGTCGTGGTTAGGCCCCGGGGAGAAAGCTGGGCCGTGCAGGTTGGGCCGACACCCTTCCGGCTGGAGGCCCTTTCTTTTCGTCAAGTGTTGCGCGACGGTGGTCATGCTGAGGCATTTATTGTGCCTCAATCTACCGCTCAGCAGGAGGGCGCTGCCGGGCAGCGTCCTTTTCCCCGCCTTCAGGCCCCATCGGGCTATCGCACGAACATACGGTTGCGGAGCGACGCCGGTTCTGGTTCCGCCGTAGCCGTCGAGCAGTGCCTTGACAACTTCAGGGCACTGCCAACCGGGGAGTCCTATGCATCTATTGAGTCGTTGGCGGCCTTATTGGACAACGATGACCCGTGGAAGGGGCGCCTGTTGGTGCGGGCATCGCGGCTCGCCATGGTGTTCAAGACTGATCCTGCTCCTCCTTACGACTGGCTGAAGAGGGTCGCCTCGGGCCAAGTCGCTTGTTTCGAGGAGGATGCGCAGGACGCACTCTGGTTCTATGGACGCATACAGCAGTATCACCAGAATCGCAAGGTCGAGGCATTCTGCATCTATCAGGATGCATACCGGCTCTGGCCCGAGGACTCAGACTTCCTGGCACGTGTCTCCGTCCAACTGGCCGCGATTACCTTGGAGCTTGCTCATGCTCAAAAGACCACATATGATGAGGCTCGGAGTTTTGCTGAGAGGCTTATCCCGTTCGCATCCGGGCGGGAGGCGGCCGTCCTCGACCTGATGGCTGGCGAATCAGCGTTTTTCGACGGAAATTACTTTGATGCCGTGAAGCACCTGGAAGGTTTTGAGGACCGGCATCCCGATTCACGCAGAGAGGTCCTCATGGCACACTACTTTCGGGGCCGGGCGGCCTATCGGGCAGGCATGAAGGAGACGGCAATCGAGGCACTGACAAAGGCCACTGAGTGGGAGCCAACTTCTCCCGACGACTTCTTCGGCGATGGCCATGGACAGGGCGGCTTCATGGACCCCCGCATTGCTGCCTCGAACATGCTGGAGAGTTTGCAGTAAGCGCACGACCCCCTTCCTCACTCCTTTCCCTCCTCCTCCCGCGCCTCCAGGTAATCCCGGATCGCCTTGAGCGCGGCCTGGTGCTCCTCCATCTGCCGCATCGTGCGCGCATGCAGCCGCCGAAGCGCGCGGAATTTGTGTGAGAGAAACTCCAGGCAGGCGATCACCGTCGCCAAATGAAGCAGAATCCAAAAGACGATGAATCCATACAGCAGCCGGTTTCCGTCGGGCACCAGTTGCATGACGGTCACCGTGACGCCGACGCCGCTGACGAATAGCAGCGCCAGCAGGCCCGGCTCCCACCAATGGGTATCGACCACTCTCCTCAGGTGCTCACGCTCGCGGATATCGCGCACTTTGAGTCGCGCATCCATTTCGACGAGAAGCTGGCGGGGATCGCGAGGCGGGCGTTGCGACATGGGGAATGGTCCCTGGGTGGGTCAGATCGGAGCAGTCTGTCGCATGGATGAGGCGATTGGGCAAGAGTGACTCGGGTGGCCGCTTACATTTGGCTCGAAAGCAAGTCAGTTCGGATGCCTATAAGATGAGTTTTGCCAGTGCTCTAGGGCGAAGCCGCGTCTTGCTCCGCCGATTGTTATTCCCTTGCCGAGTTGGCGAGCGACCGGTCTTGAAATTGCTAAGACCTCTAATGGGGAAGTCTTGTCTTCGGGATTCCGCCTCCGCGGCTCCTTTGATCAGACAGCGACTTTTCTCCCGCCTTGCATCCCAACTACCACGAGTGAATCGCCTCTCCATGGCCGCAACGACCAAGCCCACGGGCTCGCGCAAGCAGGCACCTGTCAAAGAAGTCAAGGCCGTAAAGGAAGTCAAAGCTGGCAAAGCCGTCAAGGATACCAAGGAAGTCAAACCTGTTGCGGCTGCGAAAAAAGTCAAGGCCGCGAAAGCCGTCAAAGAAGTAAAGGCCGTCAAAGGCGCCAAGGACACCAAAGCCATCAAGGATGCGAAGGAAGTCAAACCGGCGAAGGAGGCCAAGGGCGCGAAGAATCCGGCGTCGGCCACTCCTCCCGCGGGCCCCGCGCCCGTGGCCCGCAAAGGCCGCAAGAAGTCGGCTGCTCTCGACGCTCCCCAGATCCAGAAGCTGATCGGGACCGGACAGGAGCGCGGTTGGCTCACCTACGAGGAGATCAACGAAGGGCTGCCCGACGACTTTACCGCCATCGACATGGAGACGCTTCTCGAAACCCTCGAAGAGAAGTCCATCGAGGTGGTGGATGAAGTGCCTGCTTCCGGAACCGTCGGAAAGGAAGTGGAACTGAAGGACGACGCCGCGCTCGACGAGTCGATCCGCCGCAAGGTCGAGCAGGCCGAGAAGATCAAGGCCAACGTCGAGGCCGTGCGCAAGAAGGCCGCCAAGGATGCCGCCTCGCGCGAGGCCCTGGCCGCCCAGGCCGACAACCAGCGCATCGACGATCCGGTGCGCCTCTACCTCATGGAAATGGGCAAGGTCCCCCTGCTGACGCGCGAGGAGGAAGTGTACCTCGCCAAGCAGATCGAAAAGGGGCGCCACGAAATCCTCGGCGCCATCTCCCGCGCCTCCATCGCCGCGATGGAATTGGGCCGCATCAACTCCCGCGTCGAGGTCGGCCAGTTCAACCTCAACGACATCCTGCGCGCGAACGTCGATGAAACGGACCCCGAGGAACGGGCCCGCATCATCAAGATGATCCTCGATAACCTCAAGGGAGTCCTGGATCACTTCGCCGTGATCCAGGACCAGCTCGACCTGATCGAGGACCCCACGTTCGAGGGCGAGGAACGCGAGATCGCCGTCCGTGACGTCGAGACGCGCCGCGAGGAGATCTACAAGCTCCTCCTCAAGGTCGACCTCAACTTCAGCATCGTGGAGCAGATCTCCGCGCGCGTGAAGGACATCTACGTCCAGATCGACAAGGCCCACGAGGAGATCCGCCGCACCATCCTCGAAGCAATGATGAGCGAGGACGACCTGCGCCGCGTGGTGCGCCGCACGAAGAAGAACAGCCCCGAAGCCAAGGCGCTCCAGCGCAAGTACGGCAAGACGCTCGACGAGTTCATCCGCCTCGACAAGCAACTGCGCATGGCCCAGCGCAACATCAAGCGCCTGGAAAAGGAATCCGGCAACAAGTACGACGAACTCAAGATCATCATCGAGCGCATCAAGAAGGGCGAGAAGCAGGCCCACGAGGCGAAGATGAAGGTCGTCGAGGCCAACCTGCGCCTCGTCGTCTCCATCGCCAAGAAGTACACCAACCGCGGTCTTCAGTTCCTCGACCTCATCCAGGAAGGCAACATCGGCCTGATGCGCGCCGTGGACAAGTTCGAGTACCAGCGCGGTTACAAGTTCTCCACCTACGCCACGTGGTGGATCCGACAGGCCGTCACCCGTGCCATCGCCGACCAGGCCCGCA
>CAYTRP010000311.1:0-4977 GCA_964440195.1 uncultured Candidatus Sumerlaeota bacterium | reverse complement strand
ATCAAGACGTGGCTCGCCTTCGAGGCGCACAACGACTACTTCGAGATCGCGGCGGACCGGGGGTTGATTGGCCTGGGGTTGTTTCTCGCGTTCGCCGTCGCGCTGCTCTCCGCGCTTGCGCGGATCTCGCGCGATGCGTCGGCGACGGATGCGGCCCTCGCGCACGCGCTTCTCGTGACGCTCGCGGGATTCCATGCGATCATGGCGTCGGGGTTCCCGCTCCAGACGCCGGCGCGCATGACGACGTTCTTCCTCCTCGTCGGGCTCTCGCTCTCCGTGCTGGCGATCCAGCGTCCGGCGGGAGAGGAGAAGGCCTGACGCCGCCCGGGCACCTCCCGCCGCGACGCGCTATCGCCTCAGCACGTTCTCCGAGACGGTGCGCGCGACGAGGAATTGCCGGAGGTAGTCGGGGCCGCCGGCCTTGCTGCCGATGCCGCTCAACTTGAACCCGCCGAACGGTTGGCGCGCGACGATGGCGCCCGTGATGCCGCGATTGAGATAGAGGTTGCCGACGCGGAACTCGCGCACGGCGCGCCGCAGGTTCTCCGGCGTGCGCGAATGCACGCCGCCGGTGAGGGCGTACTCGCTGTCGTTGGCCATGCGCAGCGCCTCGTCGAAGTCGCGCGCGCGCAGGATGGCGAGCACGGGGCCGAAGATTTCCTCGCGCGCGAGGCGGTGCGACGGCTCGATTTCGAAAAAGGCCGCGTGGGGAACGTAATGGCCCTTGCCCGCGAGGTCGCCGGCGTCGCCGCGAAAGAGTTCCCTTCCTTCCTTCGCGCCAATTTCGAGATACTTCTCCACCTTGCGCCGCGCGTCGGCGTCGATGACGGCGTTGACGTTGCAGTCATGCCGCCATGAGGGCGCGATGCGCAGTGCGGCCATGCCCTCGCGCAGGCGCGGCAGCAGCGCGTCGTGCGCGCCGCCCACCACGATGAGGCGCGAGCACGCGGAACACTTCTGGCCGCTGAATCCGAAGGCGCTGTGCAGGATGTCGGGCACCGCCGCGTCGAGGTCGGCACTCGCGTCGATGATGAGGGCGTTCTTGCCGCCCATTTCGGCAACGACGCGCTTCACGTGGTGCTGGCCCGGCCGCACGATGTTGCACTCGCGCAGGATGTGCAGGCCGACCTCGCGCGAACCGGTGAAGGCGACCATGGAGACGTGCGGCGATTCGAGCATGCGCTGGCCGGCGACCTCGCCGCGCCCGGGCAGGTGGTTCACGACACCCTTGGGCAGGCCGATGTCCCGGAGCAGCCGCATCACCAGGTGGGTGATGACGGGCGTCTGCTCGGCGGGCTTCCACAGCACGGTGTTTCCCGCGACCAGCGCGGCGGACATCATGCCGACGGGAATCGCCATCGGGAAGTTCCACGGCCCGATGACGGCGACGACGCCAAGGGAGTCGTGGAAGAGGTCGTTGGTCTCGCCCATCAACTCCGGTTGCAGGCGCGCGCGCTCGCCGAGGCGCAGCATCTCTCGCGCGTAGTATTCGAGGAAGTCGATCCCCTCGCACACATCGGCGTCGGCCTCGCGGGGTGTCTTGCCCGCCTCGATGACGACGACGGCGGAGTAGTAGTCGCGGCGCTCGCGAAGGCGCGCGGCGAGTTCGAGCAGCAGGTTGGCGCGCTCGCCATGACTGGTCGCCGACCACGCGGGCCATGCCCGGGCGGCGGTGGCGATGGCTCGATCGGTCTCCTCGACACCTGCGAGAGCGCAGCTTCCGAGTGACCACGACGTCTCGCTGGGGCAGGACATCGCAAGGGTCTCGCGCGTATCGACAGCCTCGCCATCGATCACCAGTGGCACATCGATGGGGAAGAGACGGCGCGCCTCCGCGAGCGCCTGGTCGAAGGCCTCGCGGTCGGCGGCGCGCGTGAAGTCGCGGTAGAGTTCGTTGTGAAAGGGGGGAAGCGGCGCGGTGCGCGTGCGGATGCTGTCCATGGCGGCACGACCTCCTGTTCCTGCAAGGATTGCGGAAACCTTGCACGGGGGGGCTCAAACCCGAAGCAGTTTCGTCATGGGGGAGCAAAAACTTCCTTGGGGGAATGGCTGGACTACAGTCGGCCCGCCGCGATGCCGGCCTTGAGCCACGCGACGAACAGGCGCACGCCGACACCGGTGGGCGAGTCGCTTCCGAACGTGCGGGTGATCCTGCTCGTGCGCGCGAAGGGGGCGATGTCGAGGTGTGCCCAGCGCATCCCCTTGGGCACGAAGGCCTTGAGGAAGTTCGTCGCGTGGATGACTCCCCCCTCGGTGTAGGGCGCGCGGTTGGTCAGGTCCGCGAGCGAGTGTTCCATGGCGGGCGCGTATTCGCGCCAGATGGGCAGGCGCCACAGGAAGTCGCCGGACGCATCGCCCGCGCGCATCAAGTCGGCGGCGAGCGCCTCGTCGTCGGAGAAGAGCGCGGAGAGCCCGGGCCCGAGGGCGGCCTTGGCCGCGCCGGTCAGCGTCGCAATGTCCACCATCACATCGGCCTTTTCCTCCTCGGCGCGCGTGTAGGCATCGCCCAGCAGGAGACGGCCTTCCGCGTCGGTGTTCTCGACATAGACCGTGAGCCCCTTGCGCGAGGTGAGGATGGCCCCGGGCAGCGTGGCCGCCGCGTCGATGGCGTTCACCGCCGCGGGAATGATCGCGGTGACGCGCACGGGAAGGTCGAGCCTCGCGATTGCCTCCATGGCGCCGAGCACCGCGGCCGCGCCCGCCATGTCGCAGTTCATCATGTGCATCGATGCGGAGGGCTTGATGCAGTAGCCGCCCGTGTCGAACATCACGCCCTTGCCGACGAGGGCGACGTGCTCCTTGACGGCACGCTTGCGCGGGCGATGGCGGAGCACGATGAGGCGCGGGGGATGTTCGCTGGCGCGGCCCACGCCGAGGATGAGGCCGTAGCCTTGGCGCGCGAGTGCCTTCTCGTCGAGGATCTCGCACTGGAGGCCCGTCTTCCGGGCAACGCGCCGGGCTTCCTTGGCAAAGTCCGCCGGGGCGAGCAGGTTGTTGGGGGCGTTGACGAGTTCGCGGGCGAGGTTGGTGCCCGCCACCGTCGGCGCATGATCGCGAAGGGACTCGCGCACCGCCGCGACGTCGGCCTTGCGCGCGATGAATTGCAGCTCGAGCGGCGGCTGCTTCTCGGTGGAGGACTTGAAGCGGCGGTCGCGGAAGTCGCCGAGCAGCGCGCCCTCCATGAGGAGCGCGGCGATGGCCGGTGCATTGTCCGCCTGGACGGCGAAGGCAATCTTGTGAAGGGAATGCTTGCGGCAGAGGCCCACGGCGCGCGCGGCCGCCATCTTCAGGCGCTCCTGCCCCGGAGCCCACGCGCCCAGCGTGACCGACTCGAGCAGCAGGTGGCGGGTCTTGGCGCCGGACCCCCTGGCGAGCGTGCAAAACCATTCGGCGCGCGACGTGCGCGATTCCATGGCGGCGTTCCAGGCCTTGAGGTGGGCGGCCAACTCCTTGTTCGGCGACTCGCCCGGCAATGCGCTCCCAAGATGAATCACCACCAGCGCCTCGCTTGCCACGTTCTCCAACGCAATCGCACTGACCGTGAACTTCATCGAAAGCTCCCCGTGACCGAGATGTTGTCCAACTCCTCGAGTTCCGCGAGCAGCTCGAGGCGTTCCTCGTCGCGCCCGGGATGATCGCGCGGCCTCACCGAGCGCAAGGTGTGGCGCACGGCAACCTCCTCCCCCAATGACTGCGCCGCAATGCGCAAACCGGGGATCACCCGGGGATTCCACGATTCCCAGACCAGGCCATGGCGCATCTCGCGGACCTGATGGCCGTGCATCCCGAGTTCAAAGTACGCGCGCGACACGTAATCGCAAAGGGCCCACTCGTTGATCGCATAGCGGCGCCAATCGCGGTCCATGCGCTGCACGATGTCGATCAACTCGCAGGCATCCCCGGCGACGGAGGCGGCGAGGATTCCACCGACGTAGTATTCGTCGAGCAGCACGCGGGGCTCGGGGAGTTCGCGTATGGCTCGGCGATAGTAGCGCGAGGCCTCGTTGGCCTGGCCAGACGCCATCTCCGCCTCGCCCTGTCGGCGATAGACTTCGGAGAGCAATTGGTGGATCTCCGCCTGGAGGCGCGTTGTCTCGGGCACCGACGCATAGACGCGCCGGCGCCGGTCGAGGTAGCGCAGGCACTCCTCCAGGCTTTCCTCCTCGATGAGCGAGAGGTGCCCCTCGGCGAGCTTGCGCTTCTCGCGCATCACCAGGTGGCGGGCGAGGATCTCGACCGCGTCGGCGTTGCCCGGATCGAGGGCGAGGACCTGGCGGATGCGCACCTCGCGCGCGCGGGAGAGGGGGTTCCACAATTCGTTTTCGCGGATGCGCGGCAGGCTGGCGTCGACGACGATCTCGCGGCGCGTTCGCGCCAGCAGTTGGGTGGCGCCCCACACGAGCGCCACGGCCAGGGCGAGCCGCAGCACGAGGAACCACGCGCTCCCGAATCTGGAGAGGAGTCCCGTCATGCGAGGAGGATCGCTTTTCTCGTGAACACGTGGGGCGGCGACGCTTTCGGATGGTGGCGCGGCGACTACTGCGTCGCGGCCAGGATTGTGTAGGGAATTTCAAGGACCTCGCCCGACCGCCAGATCCTCAGCTTCAGGTGGTCCCCCGCCTGGCGGCTGGCGAGCGTCAGGAGGAATTCCTCGCGGTTGGTGACGGGTCGTCCATCGACGGCGACGACGATGTCGCCGACCTCGAGGCCGGCCTTCTGCCCGGCACCCTCCTCTTGCAGCGCGCGGACCATCACGCCGCGCACGCGGCTCGTGCGCGGCAGGCTCATGACGTCGAAGTCCACGACGAGCGGCCGCACGCGTCCGTAGGTCTTGATCTCCTCGAAGAAGGCGCGCGCGCGATTGATCGGAATCGCAAAGCCCAGCCCGATGTTGCCGCCGCCGCTGGAGAAGATGAAGGAGTTGATGCCGACGACGTGGCCTGCCTCGTCGACGAGGGGGCCGCCGCTGTTGCCGGG
>CAYTRP010000310.1:0-4980 GCA_964440195.1 uncultured Candidatus Sumerlaeota bacterium | reverse complement strand
AGATGGCTGAAGTTCCAACTCGCCAACGCATCCATCTCGTGAACGTGAACAAGGAGATGCTCTTCCACGCCGCGAGCACCGAGATGGGTTATCCCAAGCCCCTCCGGTTCATCACTCCCGAGGCCGCGACCGATGACAACCAGGACCCTTGAGATTCCCGAGTCGGACGCCATGCGCGAGGTCCGTGAGTGGAAACGCCAGCGCAACGAGGAGGTGGCGAACTTGCCCCCGGCGGAGGCCATTCGCCGCATGATGGACCTGGCGGCGGAACGCTCCGGCCCGTTGATCGCCCGCATGACGGAATTGCAGCGCGCGGGAGCAAGGCTGGAGTTGCCGGCGAGGAAGAAAGTCTGACGTTCGCCCGCGAACATCACTTCCACATACAGCACCGCGGACTCCGTGCTTCAAATTCGCACGCCGTCCTCGTGCGTCAGCGCGCGAAACTTTTCCAGCAGCTTGTGCGTGATCGCTCCCGGCTTGCCCGAGCCAATCGTCCGACCGTCAACCTTCACCACGGAGATCAACTCCGCGGCCGTCCCCGTCAGGAACATTTCATCCGCCGTATACACCTCGTACAGCGTGAACGGCTCCTCGCGCACCGGCAGTCCCATCCCCCGCGCGATGTCGATGACCGCGTCGCGCGTGATGCCGCGCAGGGCGCTGATGTAGACCGGAGGCGTGTAGAGTTCCCCCTTCTTCACCAGGAAGACGTTGTCTCCGGTGGCTTCCACCACCAAGCCGTCGCTGTTCAGCATCAACGCTTCAAGAGCGTTGCCCAGCTTGGCGTTGATCTTCGCCAAAATGTTGTTCAGGTAGTTCAGACTTTTTGTGCGCCCCGAGAACGTGTCCGGTGCCACGCGCCGCGTCGCGGCCGTGATGATGTCCAGCCCCTTCACGTAGTACTCCTCTGGATAGAGCTGGATGCGCGCGGCGATGCAGAAAATCGTCGGCTTCTTGCAAAGCCAGGGGGCGAGTCCCAGGTCACCCTCGCCGCGCGTCACCACCAGCCGGATGTATCCGTCCGTCAGGTTGTTTCGGCGGCAGGTCTCGAGGACGATCTCGGTCATCTCCGCCGGCGTCGCCGGAATCTCCATCATGATCGACCGCGCGGAATCCCACAGCCGCTCAAGGTGCTGCTCCAGGCGGAACACATTGCCTCCGTACAGCCGGATGCCTTCGAACACCCCGTCGCCGTAGAGTACCCCGTGGTCGAAGACACTGATCTTCGCGTCGCTTTTGGGGAAATACTCTCCGTCGATGTAAACGATTGGCTCCATGCCGGGATTCCTTGTAGAAGGTGTCGCTCGGTGCCCGCGCTGCGGGAGCCCAGACACTTTTGGAGCCACCCCCATGGATCAACAGGAACAAACGCCCGGCGACGCACAGTCCGAACGATTTCCGCCGGAGCAGCCCGCCCCGAGGGAGTTGCTTCCCGAATCGCCGCGCCACGACGACCTGCGAGGACATGGCCTCGAGGTCCTGACCCGCTGTGTCGCCACTCCCGTGCCCCCCGACGCCCTGCTGGCCCGCTACTTCCGCCTGCGGGGGACCCTGCTCCCCCCGTCGGTCAAGGGCTTCGTCGCCGCCACCATGTACGCGCTCCTGCGCAGGCGTCACCGCACCCTCCTGCTCTGGCAATGGGGCGGTGTCGACTCTCCGCGTTTTGCCTGGGATGGCTCGGGAGGTATCGAAACCGGCGGGCTCACCCCCGGCGAGGAGGCCGCCCTTGGGCTGGCCCGCTGGATGATGGAGGATCTGGGAGCCGACGGCGAAAAGGTCATTGAGATGACCCGCCGCGCCATCGCGTCCGTCAAGGACCGCCCCATTCCCAAGGGCGAGTCGCCCATCCCGACCCTCGGCAAACCCATCCGCCTCGTCGCCGAATTCTCCAAGGCCCTCGCCGAGTCCGATCCCCTTGCAGGTGCTCCGCCGGAGGTAAGGCGGGCAGCCGAGGTCTCCCTCCCCATCGAAATCCTCGAGCGCTGGATTGCCCAGTGGGGCGAGGAGGAGGCGATGGCCATTGCCAGCTCGCTCGGCTCCATTGCTCCCCTCGATCTGCGCGTCAACACCCTGCGCACCACCCGCGACGAATGCCTCGCCCTGCTGACCAAGGACCGTCTCGATCCCGAGCCCTCCCGCCTCGCCCCCGATGGATTGCGCGTCGGGCGCAAATCCAACCTCTTTCGCCACGATGCCTTTGAGCAGGGATGGTTCGAGGTGCAGGACGAGGGAAGCCAGCTTGTCGCCTGCGCCGTCGATCCCCATCCAAACTGGCGCGTGCTCGACGCGTGTGCCGGCGGTGGGGGCAAGACGCTGCACCTCGCCGCGCTCATGCGCAACAAGGGCGAGGTCTTCGCCCATGACCGCGACGCCGATCGCCTCGAAGGATTGCGCAAGCGCCTCAAGCGCGCCGGCGCAAACAACGTGCGCGTCCTCGATCCCGGCACCGCCGCTGATCGCGCTCCTTACGACGCCGTGCTGATCGACGCGCCGTGTCTTGGTCTCGGCACGCTGCGCCGCAATCCGGACTTTGCCTGGCGCGGCCGCCTGACCGAACGCCTGAAGGAAGTCACCGCCCTCCAGCGCGAATGCGTGGAAACCTACGCCCCGCTCGTCAAACCGGGCGGCATCCTTGTCTATGCCACTTGCAGCTTCGAGCCGGAAGAAACCGTGCAGATCGTCTCGCTGGACCGCATGCGCGAACTCGGTTTCGAGCCCGATGGCCTCGCGACTCCCTTCGGGAAGACCGGCGTCCCCCTCAAGGCGGACGCGCACGACTTTCTCCTGCTCCCCCACCGCCACGGGACCGACGGATTCTGGATGGCCAGGTTCAAGCGCGTGCGCTGAAACCCATCCAACCCGTCAATACCGCCCGTGCCTACTTGTTCACAAACGAACTCGACACCGGATAGCAATACACCACGCCATCATTGGCCCGGATACCACCCACAATGACGTACAGCAGATAGACCAGCATGAACGGGATGAAAAGGACCGCGCCCAACCCGCACGTGATGACCATCACCACGACAAGGATGGCGGCGACAATGGCCATGGCGATGTTGAACGCGAGCGCCTGAAGGGCGTTTTGCGCCACAAACGGCGACTCGTCCTTCTTGATCAGGTAGATGACCAAGGGACCGACAAACCCGAACAGGGCGGATGCGATCCCAATGAGGCCGAGCAGGTGAGCGACCAGGGCCATGGTGCGCTCATCCTTGCTCGGCGGGGTTTCAGGCGTGATCGAACTGCCACCAAAATCCGACATCAGATCCTTTTCCCTTCAGGGCAGATGCCTGCGGGTCACTTGACCATCCCGGCAGCAATCGAGCCGGAAAGCGGGAACTCGTAAATTTTGCCTTCCGAAGCGCGGATGCAGGCCACAACGACGTAGATGATCTGGGCGATCAGTACGAGTCCGCCACCAAGTCCACCGAGGAAGAACGTCACCACAGCCAGCACCAGACTCGCCACGAACGCCAGCACCCAGAATGCGATGGCCTGAATAGCCGCCTGCTTCACGAAGAGCGAGTCCTTCTTGATCAGCAGGATGATGAGCGGGCCAATGAAGCAGCAGACAAGGCTCAGGATGTACGCCACAATCGCCATCGTTTTTTCGTCGGATGTTGCCTCGGTTGCCGGTGCGTAGCTCTTTCCGCCGAGATCGTTCATTTTACAATCCTTTGGGGTGTTTTCGACCTATCAGGTTGCCTTTGACCCTGCGGCAGGTTTTCCTAGTGGTGCAAGTCGAATCCCCGGAGTCTTCCCCATGCGCCTGTCCGAAGAACGCATCCGCCACCTTGCCGAACGCATCGCCCGCGATCTCCTCGACAACAAGGCCGTCGAGGCACCCGGCGGTCGCACCTACGTTTCCGGCCTCATCACGCAGGCCATCATCCAGAACCTCCAGCGCGAAGAGGAGATCGACGCCGAGGCCCGCAACCGCCTCAACCGCTACCCCAACGCCCCCCCCGAAGGCTCCGGTGCCGCCGAGGCCCTCTTCCAGAAAATCAAGCGCGAGATCGCCATGGAAAGGGGATACCCACTTTAGAAGAGTGAATTTGGAAGGGTGAAGAGCGAAGGAAAGGCAGGCGGAATTCAGAACCCTGAAGGGAGCGCGGTTTCGCCCTTCTTTCACTCGGCGCAAATTGATCTTCACTCTTGAATTTCCTCGCCTCCGCTCCGTAAGTATCGGGGAAGTGTCCCGACTGAAACGCATGACCACGAAAGGTACCCGCCCATGTCCTTGTTTGGATGGATCAAGAGCCAGGTCATCGACATCGTCGAGTGGAACCAGGAGTCGGGAAGCGACACCATGGCGTGGCGCTTTCCCCGCGCCGACAACGAGATCAAGTACGGCGCCAAGTTGATCGTGCGCGAGGGCCAGAAGGCCCTGTTTGTCAACATGGGCAAGCTTGCCGATGTCTTCGATCCGGGCATGTACACCCTCGAGACGAAGAACCTTCCCATCCTCAGCTCCCTCCTCGGCTGGAAGTACGGCTTCGAGTCGCCCTTCAAGTGCGAGGTTTACTTCATCTCCACGCGCCGGTTCATGGACCTCAAGTGGGGGACGTCGAACCCCATCACGATGCGCGACCGCGAGTTCGGCATGATCCGCGTCCGCGCCTATGGCAGCTACGCGATCCAGATCACCAAGCCCGCCGTCTTCCTGCGCGAGATCCTCTCCACCGATCCCAATTTCCAGGTCTTCCAGGCATCGGGCCAACTGCGCAACATCATCATCACGCGCTTCAGCGACGCGCTCGCCAGCTCCGGCCTGCCGGTGCTCGACATGGCGGCCAACCTGAACCAGTTGAGCGAGTTCTCCCAGCAGAAACTCTCCGCTGACTTTGACACGATGGGCTTCAGTGTCCCGATCTTCCTGGTGGAGAACATCTCGCTGCCGGAAAACGTCGAGAAGATGCTCGACAAGCGCACCTCCATGAGCCTTGTCGGCAACATGGATCAGTTCATGAAGTT
>CAYTRP010000309.1:1196-4982 GCA_964440195.1 uncultured Candidatus Sumerlaeota bacterium | reverse complement strand
GCCGAAGTCGGCGGGGAATCGAGGCGTGGCGCCGGGCCGTTCGCTTCCATCAGCCAGACGGGGACAAAGGCAGCGCCGGGCGACTCGCGCCGTGGAACCCAGAGGGACACGGCCGAGAGACCTCCGTCGTCGCCGGTCTCGATCTGAAGGGGAACGGATTCGTTCCCGACAGAAGCGGCGAGATTGCCGGGATTCCAGGAATCGAAGGAGAGACCGGCGGTTTGCAGGAAGGATTCGTCGATCCGGTACCATCCGTTGCCCGGGGCCTTGAGGAGCGCGACGGGCGCGCGGTCGGCGGCGTCGGCGAGTTGGCGGTTCCATTGGGCGACCGGGCTCGTGTCGGAGAGGGGAAGGACTTCGCGAACGAGCTTGGGGACTTGCGCCGCGTTCAGGAAAAGCTGCCCCGAGATGTCGAGCAGATACGGGTCGCGCTCCTCCAGATTGCTCGGAGAGGGCGCCTCCTCAAGGCGCCCGCCCTCGAACGTGACCGCATAGCGCCCGCGCCGAAGAATGGCCATGCCGTTCATGTACGAAGGGGACTGGGCATAAACCGCCATGGCGACGCCGACGCGGCAGGAGACGAGGCCGAGGCCACGGAAATCGCCCAGCGCATGGGCGCGGGGCTGCGAGAAGTCGGTCGGAGTCGTGCCCGACATGCCCGTGTCGTCGAGACCGAGGGGGCCTTCGGTGCCCTGCTCCCATTCCACCACCCACTCGACCTCCAGGGGCTCGAAGACCGCCCGCGCGCCCGGCGGGGTGGCGATCCAACGATGCGCGTCGAGCCGCGCGAGAGTCGGAGGCGGCGCATGGGGCTGGGTGTTGACGACCTCGAAGACGAGGCCGTCGCGGCGCTCCTCGACGACGCGCCAGGAAATGCCCTCCAGCGCGACCAGGTCATCCTGGTCCACCGTGCGCTGGGCGGCGCAGGGAAGTGCGGGAAGGAGACTTGCCAGAAGGAGGGCCAGAAGATCGAAACGAAACGTCACGCCACTATGCCCGCCTCTCGCGTCGGATGCGAAGGCGATCATGGCGAGGACGAGTCAGTCGTCAAGGCAGGAGCGGGGCCAACGGCCGCACGGGTCCGCTCTGGAGTGCGGCCGCTTGCTGCGGACGCTCCAACCCCCCTCCGCCACTCGCACACGCACCGGAGCGCGGGAAGCAACCCGCCGTCGCGTGGCTATGGCGGGCCAAGGCTTCCCGGCGCAAAAAGCGGCAGCAAGCTGCGCGCACTCCAGAAGGATAGAAGTGGCAGGGGAGGCAGGACTTGAACCTGCGACGCCCGGTGTCAAAGACCGGTGTTCTACCAGCTGAACTACTCCCCTGCAGGGGCGGTCGGCCGGTGGGCGGAGGCCCCCCGGTGCCGACGCCGTGGACGCTTGCCAACGCGGGCCGGACTGTCAACGCCCAAAGCGGGGGCCGGTGAGGATGGCGTTTGAAAGCGGTCCGGGATGTCTTTTTGGTTGCAAGTACGGGCGGTCGCGGTTTCGGTCACCGCACATCTACGGTAAAGGTGGGCCCGACCCATGCGCGCTTCGCGAGCCTTCACGCTGATTGAACTTCTCATTGTGGTGGCGATCATCGCCATCCTGGCAGCCATCGCGGTGCCCAATTTCCTCGAGGCGCAGGTGCGCTCGAAGGTCTCGCGGCAGATGAGCAACATGCGGGTCGCAATTGTGGCCGTGGAGGCGTATCGGGTCGACCACACGAGCTATCCGGCGACGACGCACGTGGCAACCCGTGGAAACCAGTACATGATCAAACGGCCCGTGAACACCATGTTTCAGGAGCTCTCGACGCAGTGGAAGTTCTATCCGGGATATCAGGGATACTATCACGGGCTGACGACGCCGGTCGCTTATCTGGCCGGCAACAGCGCCCTGGAAGACGTCTTCCGCCGACCTCATGGGTTCTCAGACCCCCTGGCCAACCAGGTCATGTGGCTTCCCACTCACTGGTACATTGATTTTCCCGATGCTTTTCTCCCCCAGACCAACCGCTATGGTGATTGGGTGATGCGGAGCGCGGGGCCCGATACCTTCTATCAGAATAAACTCGACAGTCGAGGGGACTACGATGCTGGCGAATGGGAGCTTGCGTCCTATGACGCGACGAACGGAACAGTCAGCGCAGGCGACATCTATCGAAGCCAGAAAAAGCCTGACGAGACGCACGTTGGCCGGGTTGGTGGTTAGTGGGTCGCGTTGGGCGTCAGATGATGGGGCTCTGCAGTGCGATCACCGTGTTCCCAATCTTTCTTGAACTCCGCAAGGACTTCGGAATCAAGACGTTCTGCCTTCCCAGAGGGGTTCACAGTGTAAAGAGCACAGTCTTCTAATTCCTCGAACCAACCACGGGTGTCAAAGTCCATGATCGATCTGTACTCCTGCCACCGCAGGATGATGATCGTCGTTACCGAATCTCCCCCGTGCGGATGAAGCTCGACACGCTCCAAGTTCCCTGCGAAGTGTTCGGCATGCATGTTCACGAATACACTGGACGACCCCCCATCTTGATCTGGCTTGTCCGAGGATTGACGAACCAATAGGCGTGACCCATCCATCCGCACAAAAATCACGTGGCCCTGATATGAATTCAACAAGTTCTCGAGAGTCGCACCGCTCTCCGCCAATTGACGAACCATCTCGGTATTCGAACTCTGGTTTCGCAAGTCCGTAACGCGCCATGCACAAGATTGGCTATCGCTCTCCCTGATCTGGGAGAACGCAAGTAGACCGTTACCGCCCGACAGATATCGCCTGAGCAAGTGGCGAGGTTTTATTAGATCCTCTTCAGCCCATGACGACATATATACTTTTCTTCCATTCTCCTCGCTCAAACACATCACTTCATGGTGATGCGTTACGGTAGTCGGCGACTCCATTTCTTTCCCTCTACTTTCCAGCACCGACTCGATGACGTGACATCGCTTGTTTGCCAAAGGTTGGAGATCTAGTATGTCGCCCGACGCCTTGGAGACAGAAGAGAAAACTACTATGACTAGACCGCCTGACAAGACCCATTTACTCAAATCGTGTGACATCACCAGCGCCTTTCCGGACCACAGTACTTGTTTTCATTAAAGCCTCTCCGGCGAGAAGGTGAGAGGTGAAGCAAAATCTCATGTCTTTCGCCGGAGGCACCTAGTCCACTACTATGGAAGATCAAGCACATAACAGAGCGGCAGGTACCCTAATTCTATATCGAATGCCTGACTAGAGGCCAATAGCATTGGATCAATTAGTACGTCGCTGTAGTCACTGTTCTCATCCCCGCAGAGACACTGGGCATACTCATTGGTCGTACACCTCACCTTAAAGGATCTCACGTAGCACACGTCGGAGAGAATACAGGACTCCGGGCAATTGTTTGAAGTATTGCATGTAATCGCCCACTCAAATTTACAATAGGCATCGAAAGTCGTGACAACTCCCCCATGAACTTCTTGTTCACAATCATAATAATCTTCCCAAGAGTCGATCGGTTCGCCACCACAGTTTGGCCATTCGCCGCATGTATATTCGGTGATCTGGCGGTATGCTGGCACACTAACGGGGCAACATTCCCATTCACGGCATTCGCAGGCGGCCGTATCCCAGAACTGTGTTTGACTACAGCAATCCACGGCGATTCCTTCCACAACAATAGTGCTATAATGATAAATCGGTGTCCCGCTCACGCTGTAGTCCCACACGAGGCGAGTCACAATTGTTATATCGAACGCGCCCGGTTCGCAGACCCGCTCTTGTGTTGAGATGTGAACGTAGTTGCGGGGATTGGGACTGCATA
>CAYTRP010000309.1:0-1186 GCA_964440195.1 uncultured Candidatus Sumerlaeota bacterium | reverse complement strand
GCATATATCCACGGCATAATCGGAAAGTGGAGCGATGATATTCAATTTCTGAACGGGCAGGCAGTAATCCTTGGGAATTAGAATCTTATACAATAATGAGTAAGGCGGACAGTCGATAGCCCCTTCTCCGTCCTCATCTTCGTCTTCGAATTCCTCATCGTCGTCACCAGGAAAAACAGGATCAATTGGTGGTTCAGGATCTATTTCTGTTGGGCGAAAGATGGGAATGATGATCCATTTTTCGGGCTCCTCATTCTCAGGATCCTCAACGCAATCACAAGTTGACGTGTTCAACCGGTCATCCCCGGGACAGCAATTGACGCGTTTGAAGACGAAATTAAACTCCAGCGTCTCATAACGGACTGTTTCGAGAATCGGATCATGGCCCACTGCTAGTGTCACCTTTATGGTCGCAGTATCTCTTCCCAAGTGGCAGTCTCCGCGCGTCGGCTGCCCCTCTGAATCCCTGTTCCCGGTCGAGATAAAGGCTGCAACTACAGGCCATGTGTGTTCAAAGCCATTATCATGCAATCTCCATGAGACTGTCATGTCGTTCAAACATGGCACGGGGTTCGCTGGCGGGGTGCAGCTCCAAGTTACTGTTGGATAGGGGGCACAGAAATCTGTCCAATACTCAATTTCAAGTTCCATTTCGACGCCATATACTTCAACTTCCTGCGATTGAGTCTGAGTCCCAGCGTAGGCTGTGGGTAGTATTAATAGGGTTATGACGCAACACAGCGCCAGTAAGAGATGTCGTGAAGCCCGCAGGACTTCTCCAGAAGTTCTGTTTCGGGTTGCTTGCATCTCAGAGATGCTCCTTCCCATGCTAGGATACCATATTCTGGCATATGTAGATGTGACCGCGTCAACCGAAAAATCAGTTCCCGTGCCCTGGCCGATGAACCGCCTTATCGGAGAACCAGGAATGTATAATCTTGCTTTCAAAAGTATAAAGGCCAGCAAACGCCCCGGGGCGCCTCAAAATATCGAGGCGCCCCGGTTTGCTTGAGGTGAGAAATATGAAGGGTGAAGTGAGAAGAGTGAAGGGTGAAAATAGTCCGGGCGGGCAATGGAGGGTTTTAACGGGCATTTGAAGCAAGGACTCCCGATTCCTGAATCCTTTCTTCACTGTCCCGTCCTGGCTTCCGGTTGACAGGTTTTGCTTTTCTTTTCCTGCTTTTCA
>CAYTRP010000308.1:0-4985 GCA_964440195.1 uncultured Candidatus Sumerlaeota bacterium | reverse complement strand
GCCAGTGGTTCGACCGCCCCGAGCCCACGGTCGGCCTGCTTTTTCTCTCGGTCGAACCACTGGCTGTTGCTGGAACTGCCACCGCAGCCAAGCGCGGTGAGCCCCACGACGGTCAGAAGGAGGAGCAGGGAATTTCTCATAGGGGAGCACCCAACAGGAAGTCCCATTGGCCGGGCAAAGACTTTCTGTGCGGATGTTCAGGCGATCATGGGAGATTGCGCAGGCCCCGGTGGACGATGGCCCGGATGGCCTCGACGGGGGATTCGCGGGTCCGGCGGGCGCGACTTGCCTGCGTCGTTGAGCCAATTGCGGCGGCCGTCGGTGTGCGTCGGCATGGGAAATCTCCTCGGGGTTTTGCGCGGGAAATGCGCGGGGCAAGGGCCGGAGAAAGGAAAGGGAAAATATGCGGGGCATTCGCCGCCTTTTCGCCTTGACCTTCGCCCGACCTTCGCTCACAGGTGAGGGGAAATCTTTCAACCCTCTCGCATCGGAGCCGACGCCATGTACCTTACCAAACGTCAACGCGAGGTGTTTGAGTTCATCCGCTCCTTCATCGAGAAGCACCGCTATTCCCCCTCGCTGCAAGAGGTGGCGAAGGGGCTGGACCTGTCCTCGCTGGCCACGGTGCACAAGCACCTGACGAATCTGGCGGAAAAGGGGATGATCCGGCGGCACTGGAACCGGGGCCGGGGGATCGAGCTGGTCTCGGAGCTGCACGCGCCCAAGGACGTGCAGATGGAATTGGAGGCGTGCTACGCGATTCCCATCCGCGGGACGGTGGCGGCCGGCCAGCCCATCGACGTGATGGAGGACGACCTGCACGACCGGTTGAGCGTGCCGAGCGATCTGGTGCGCAACGCCGAGGAGACGTTCGTGCTGCGGGTGCGCGGGGATTCGATGATCGAGGAGGGGATTCAGGAGGGGGACTTCATCATCTGCGAGCGGCGGCGCACGGCGCGCAACGGGCAGGTGGTCGTGGCGCTCGTGAACGGCCACGAGACGACCGTCAAGTTCTTCTACCTTGAGGGGGACAGCGTGCGGTTGCAGCCGGCCAACCCCTACATGGCCCCCATCTACGTGAAGGCCAAGGACGTGGAAATTCAGGGGCTGGTCATCGGGCTGGTTCGCAAGTACGCGGTTTGAAGGGATGGTCGGGGGCGATCCCCCTTGGTTTGCGGCGGAATACGGGATTTGGCCTTGACCGGGGGGCCCCCGAAACCGATCTTCCCCGCCCCGTCGCGGTGTTGTGCCGTTTCCCGCGCCATCTGACCCTGAGAGTTTCCGCCCGTGCCCAATAAGAAATCCGCCATCAAGCGCGTCCGCCAGAACGAAAAGCGCCGGATCCGCAACAAGGCCAAGCGTTCGACGATGCGCACGTCCATCAAGAAGGTCCGCGAGGCGATCGACACGAACAATGTCGAGGCCCTTCCCGGCCTGCTGCGCGACGCGCAGAGCAAGCTGGACAAGGCCGCGAAGACCAACCTGATCAAGAAGGGGAACGCCAGCCGTCGCGTTTCGCGTCTGGTCAAGGCGAAGGCCCGCGCCGAAGCGGCGAAGTAATCGTCTTCCCGGGTTTCCGCTGATCCACGAATCGAATGACCAAACCGCCAGCGCCTGCCGTTGGCGGTTTTTCTTGTGCCGGCTGGAAGCGCCAACAGGCGCGGGAAGTGCCGGACAGGATAACGGGATCCAGAGGATGCGGAAAAAAACGGCGGGCGGCCGGAGGATGAGTCCGGCCGCCCGGGGGTGGATGTCGGGATTGAGGAGGGGCTACCTCAGGATGTCGATCTCCCCGTAGATGAAGTTGGCGAACTGGGTGACGTCTTGGACGGTGACTTGTCCGTCTCCAAGGATGTCGGCGCGGGGCGTCGGAGGCAGATCCCCGATGGCCATGCGCGTGAGGATTTGGAGGTCCGCGCGGTCGAGGCGATTGTCGTTGTTGAGGTCGCCAAGGCGAGGCGTGTTGGAGAAGTTGGGATCGAGGACGACGACGGGGTTGAGGCGCCGCGCGGGTCCCGGCGGGATGCTGAAGCCTTGGTTGGGATGGGTTCCGACGGAGTTTTCGTAGTCGTCGGAGAAGCCGTCGTTGTCGGAATCGACGAGGATGGGGAAGATGCTGGTCTCGATGGCCCCGATGTCGGGCGCGGCGAGTGTGTCGCCATCGCCGTCGAGGGGGCGCGGGAAACCGCGTTGGTCGATGGCGGGGAAGATGACGGGGTTGCCGGCGTCGACGGCGGGGCTGTTGGCCAGCAGACTGTGGATTTCGCCGTAGGCGATGCCCGGTGTCAGCGGCGCGAGGCGCGGATCGAGTGGAAACCCGATGGCGCCGGTGAGGTCATTGGTCGGGGCGCCAAAGCCGGAATTGCCAGCGAGGTCGCCGATGAGGTTGTAGCCATTCGAGGCGATGGCAATGTTGCCGTAAAGGTCGGGCCCGAAGATGTCGGCCGTGTTGCCGGCGACGATGGTGCTCCCCATGGCGATGGGGGCGAAGTAGCGGATGCCGCCCCCGCGACGGGAGTGGTTCTTGGTGAAGGTGCTCCAGGAGATGTCCAGGATGCCGGTGTCGCGCGTGGCGGCATAGAGCGCGCCGCCGTCGTCGCGCGAGGAATTGCCGGAGAAGGTGGAATTGACGATGGTGACGTCGGTGCCGGCGTCGGCGATATAGAGGCCGCCGCCGAGGCTCTCGGAGCGGTTGCGCGCGAAGGTGGTCCGTTCGATGGCGAGGTCGGCGCCGAAGACGGTGGCGACGCCCCCGCCGAAGATGTCGCCGATGTTGTCGTTGATGGCGGCGTTGCGCAGCGTGGTGGTGGAGTCGAGCCACGCGGCGATGGCGCCGCCGGTGAAGGCGCGGTTGCCGGAGAAGGTGGAATTCTCGGCGAGGAGCGTGGCGCCCTGCTCGTTGAGGATGGCGCCGCCGTATTGCGAGCGGTTGTTTCGCACGATGGTGTTGGCGCGCACGGTCAGGCTGCCATGGTTGAGGATGGCGCCGCCGGCGCGCTCGGCAACGATGGGGGCGTTGAGGTTCAGGCCGTTCTCGAGGGTGAGATTCTCGAGGATGAGTTCCCCGGCGGGCTCGACGCTGAAGAGGCGGAACTGGGGAACGCCCACGGAGTTGACGCGGCGGATGGTCTGCCCCTGGCCGAAGATGATGATGGGCGAGGTGATGGTGGGCAGGCCGTTGGTGCCGGCGTAGGGGAAGGAGCCCTCGGTCAGGTCGAGGTCGTAGCCCGTGCAGAGGGGATCGTCGTCGAGGAAGATCTCGTCGAGCGCGGCATCGAGGTTGGAGATGTTGATGGCATCGATGAGGGAGGCGATGTCGTTGCACGCGATGACAAAGGCACCGAGTTCATAGGCGCCGATGTCCCATCCAAAGCGGCGGGGGCGGGCGAAGCCGCGCTGGTCGGCGAGGAGAACGCCGCCCGGATTGTGATCGATCGCCGGACTATCGCCCTCGAGGGCGTGGGTCCGCGTGGGTCCACCGTAGTTGCCCAGGGGTTGAATCCGCGGATCGAAGGGGGCGAGTTCGCTGCCGATGAGGTCGGCGGGTCCGAAGGCGAACCCGGCGGCCCCCAATCCGCTCGGATCGACGCCAATGAGGTTGTAGCCATTGGAGACGACGGTTGGTGGCCCCGACACGGTGGGGATGAGGATGTCGGGCGTGTTCTGGTCGGGGTTGGCGGGGGCGGCAATGTCGTCCACGCGGTTGGTGGCGACGATGGAGTTGTCGACTTGCAGGCGAGGATTGTCGATCGCGGCGGTCGGCCCGGCGAGGATGCCGCCCGCCATGATGCGGGCACCGCGCGCTTCATTGTCGGCGACGGTGATGTGCGAGGCATCCACGCCCGCCGGGAGATAGATCCCGATGGCGCCCGCAACGTGTGCTTGGGAGCTCAGCGAGAGGTTGTAGAGGGGCGGCGAGACGGCTTGCAGCAGGCGGCGATCGGCCATGTTGCCGGAAAACGTGGAGTTCTCGAACAAGTGCCGGATGGCACTGGATCCGGTACCGCCGTCCATCAGGACGGCGAAGCCGCCCACTGCGACGTTTTCCGACACGGTGGATTGGATGATGTTGACGAGGGACGGCGTGCCGGTCGAGTACAGTGCGCTCCCCTGAACGGCAAAGCCATCGCGAAGGGTGGAACGCGCGAGGGTGAACTGGGATTGGTCGACGTAGACGAGTCCCCCCCGGTTGACGTTGCTGAAAATCTGCGCAAGGGCACCCGGGTCGCCGAGATCCGCGGGGATCGTGAAGAGGGAGCCGCCCTGAAGGGTAACCTCGTTGAGCAGGACCTCGGCGCCGCCGGCGATGCGCAGCAGGCGCGCGTCGGGCCCCGGTGAGAGTCGTCCGATGACGGCCAATTGCCCCTCGACCACCACGCGGTTGTCGAGGATCTCGGGCAGGATGGACGCGCCGGCGACGGCGGGGTTGCCGTAGAGGCGCGGGCGGGCGTCGTATTGAAAGACACCGGCGGGTTCGAGGGTGATGACGTCGGGGGGATCAAGGGGCACCGGATCTTGCGCGGTGCCGTCATAGTTGTTGGAATCAATGAGGGCGGCCTGGAGCCAGTATTCCTTCTGGCGCTCGACCGTTGGGTGGACGTCAGAGATCTCGGCGGTGGGGAACTTGTTCACCTCCAGGGCACCGACATCGGGAATGTCGTTCAACGCGCCCAAGCCGCGCGGCACGCGCCGCGCGTCGGTTTCGGCGTTGGCATTCAGATCCGGGTTGGCGCGATCGATGGCGGGACTTCCCGGCAGCGGCCGCCGCGTGGGCACCCAACCGCCATTGTCGGCAAGGAGACCGAGCTGCGGATCGATGGGCGACGCCGTCGTGCCGACCTGATTGCCGTTCACGTTGTTGATGAGCTGGAAGCCGGCTCCGTGATCGCCGCCGACGCCGAGGATGTTGTGGCCGCCATCGACAAACCCGACGGCGTTGCTAAAGGCGACGTCCTGACCGGCGGTCGGCGAGATGAGGTTGGAGG
>CAYTRP010000307.1:0-4988 GCA_964440195.1 uncultured Candidatus Sumerlaeota bacterium | reverse complement strand
CAAATCGGCCAGGGCATGAAGCGTGGCCGATTTGGGCGAGGCGGAAATCCTGGGGGTTCTCCTCTCCTGTGGCCATCCGCATGGCGCGGCCTGCATCGCGGCGATCAACGCATGGTATGGCAGATCCGACATCCCCATCGGCGTCGTGACGGGTGAATGCGTGATCGATCCCTCCAAATACGCGGAAGGCATCGCGCGCGAGTTTCCCGCCACCGTGAACGCGGAAGACGCCGTGCGGGTTGCCCGGCGCCTTCTCGCCGGCGAAGAAGACGGCGCCGTCACGCTCGTCACCATCGGATTCATGACGAACCTGCACCGCCTGCTTCAAAGCGGCGCGGACGATCTGAGCCCCTTGGACGGCAGGACTCTTGTCGCCCGCAAGATCGCCCACTGGGTTTGCATGGGCGGTGCCTTTCCGGCCGGGAGCGAGTTCAATCTCCGGCAGGACTCCCTGGCCGCGGAGGAAGTTCTGGCCGATTGGCCTTCGCCGGTCACGTTCTTTGGCGTGGAACTCGGGTTCGATCTTCTCACCGGGGAGGGACTCCGCGAATGCCCCGCCAACAATCCCGTTCGACGCGCCTATGAGTTGTATTACGCCGGACCGCCGAAGCATCGATACAGTTGGGATCAGGCCACCGTGCTCTACGCGGTTCGGGGATTGAAGGGTTTGCTGGATGGCTACTGGGGTCATTCCGGCGATGGACGCATTGTTGTCCACCGCGACGGCGGAAACGAATGGGAGTCATGCCCGAACGGGCGGCACCGCTATCTGGTTGCCGGGCTGGATCCCCCGGAAATTTCGGCGGTCATCGAGGAACTCATGATGAAGCCGCCGGTGTTGCAGGAGATTGCCCGGTGATGTCTTTCGTGCTCTCCGGTTGCCTGGCGGTGTCGATGTCCTTGGTGGCCACCGCCGATGAATCGAAACGTGGTCTTCTGTTCGACGTTGAAGAGACCATTGTCTTCGACGGCCATGCCGGATGGCGTCACGAGGACGTGACGTACCGGCTTGCCTGTGGCGCCATCATGACGAAGGCGCCGAATGGCGACCTGCTGTGCGCGTGGCTTTCCGGCGCCGACAAGGAGCCATCGCCCGACAACTGCGTTCTTCTTTCCCGCTCCACCGACGAGGGGGAAACATGGAGCGAACCGGCGGTTCTCGTTCCGGCGGGGGAGATGGCGGGCATCCTCACCAATCTCTTCACCACGCGGGACGGCGAAAGAGTCATCGCCCTCGGTGCCCATTGGCCTGCCTCGAAGGAATACACCGAGTGGCATTACTTCCGCCTCGAATCCGCCGACAGTGGCATGACGTGGACGCCGCCCTCGCCGTTTGATCTCAGCCCCGACGGCTCGCGCACGCTTTCCATCGGGCATGGTCAGGGGCCCGTGCGGCTCTCCAACGGCGCGTTCATCTATCCCGGCATGTCCTACGATTTGCGGCCGGAACCCTTGCGCGCGTCGGCTCGCCAACTCGCCCACGCCAACTCCGAGGAGGAAGCCTTTGCCATGCCCGAGGGCGAAGGCCAACTCCCCGGAAAATTCGGCGATTACCTGATGGGTTGCTGCGTGTGGCTTTCGCCGGACGACACCGCAACCGCCTGGGAACGTCACGGCCTCATCAGCAACCGTCCCTTGGGACTCATCGAACCGACGGTGGCGGAGTTGGGCGACGGGCGTCTTGTCATGCTGATGCGCGCGGAGTGGGGCGGTTTCCTCTGGCGGGCGGATTCCCACGACGGCGGCAGGACATGGACCGACGCATGGCAGACGGACATTCCAAACGCGGGCTCGCTGATTCATCTGCTTCGCCTGTCCGATGGGCGCCACGCGCTCCTGCACAACCCGACCAGTGGCGTCGTCGGGGAAAAAGGGCGGCGAGACCCCTTGTCCCTCTGGATCAGCGATGACGATCTCCGAACGTGGCCGGTGCGGGAGGACATCCTGACGGGCGGACAGCTTGCCTATCCGAATGCCATCCAGCTCGACGAACGGACGCTGGTTTTCGTTTACGACCGCGACCGGCGTCAGGTGAGGTTTGTCCGTGTGCGACTGGCCGACTGAGCCGCGCCTGTCGCCACAAGACATCGCAAGGGAAGTGAAACCCAATGGCATCCGTCCTCCCCGGCATTCTGGTCGTCGGTTCCGCGAACATTGATTACATCATCACCACGGAGCGTCTTCCCGCGATGGGCGAGACGGTCTCCGGCGACGATCTCACGATTCGCTTTGGCGGCAAGGGTGCCAACCAGGCCGTCGCCGCCGCCCGGCTTGGAGGCAACGTTGCGATGCTCGCCGCCGTGGGCGACGATGGCATGGGGCGTTCGTATCTCGAACACCTCGCCAACGAGGGCATCGACATCGGCGGATGCTTTCCGGTGGCCGGGCATTCCACCGGCGCCGCGTTGATCACCGTCGATGCCAAGGGCAACAACACCATCGTTGTCGGTCCGGGAGCCAACGCATCTCTGACTTCGGACCAGTGGGAGGCGCATTCCGCGCGTCTGAAGGAAGCGGCCATCGTGGTGTTGCAATTGGAAATCCCCCACGAAACCGTCGCGGTGGTCCTGCGCGAAGCCAATCGGTTGCGCAAGCGCGTGATCTTCAATCCATCCCCCTTGTCGCGGGATTTCCGGTGGGAACCCGCGACCATTGACACGATGATCGTGAACGAAGGGGAGTTGCGGCAGCTCGCTCCCGGACACGAGCATCCGGATCAAGCGGCGGAAGCCATTCGGCAACGCGGCGTCACGGAACTCATCGTCACGCGGGGTGGCGATCCCACGCTCGTCTATTCGCCGCAATTCACCGGCACTGTCCCAACCGTGTCGGCAAAGGCCGTGGACACCGTGGGAGCGGGCGACACGTTCGCGGGTACCTTTGCATGGGCCACAAGCCGCGGCAAGGACATCCGGGAAGCCGTTGCGTTGGCCAACAAAGCCGCCGCCCTCGCCATTCAGGCCATCGGCGCGCAGGAATCCATGCCCCGATTTGTGGAGTAAGTGTATAAATCTCTGACAAAAATGTCCGGAATGGCAAAAATACGACATAAGATTATCATTATAAGTTATCTATGACGTCTTTAAGTTTTGGAGGGAGCCTCAAGAAACCCCTTGATCGGGGCGGGATGACAACTGTATAGAACAGATAGGGGCGCTTGAGGCTCCCCATGATGACAACCAAGCCCCCCTCGACAGAGATTTCCACCGTGACCGCCGTTCAAAAAATCACCCGTTCCGAAGCGGATTCCCAGGCACACCCGCATGAAGCACCCCGCGACCCGTTTTCCGGCGTGGTCGTCCCCCTCGTCACGCCGCTCACCCACGCGCGCGAGATCGACGAGGACGCCGTCGCCCGCCTTGTCGATCATGTCATTGCCGGTGGCGTTCATGGCATTCTGGCGTTGGGGACGACGGGCGAGTTCGTTTCGTTGGACACGCGCAAGCGACGCATTCTGCTCGCCGCCATTGCAAAGGCCGTGCGGGGGCGCGTGGCGCTGTACGTCGGCGTGGGAGACACGAGCATCGACGCCACCCGCGCGATGGTGGACTCCGCGGCGGAGGCCGGCGCCGACGCCATTGCCGTGGTGCCGCCGTATTACTTTCCGCTGACCGAAAGGCAACTGACGGGCTTCTTCCACAGCGTGGCCCGCACCTCGCCGCTTCCCGTCATGCTGTACAACATCCCCGGCTTTACCCGCGTGCATGTCACCAACCGCGTTGTGCGCGAAGTCCTGGACGACGCGGACAACGTCATCGGCATCAAGGACAGCAGTGGCGACATCGACACGCTGCGCGGCTTCATTCGCGAATTCCGCGCTCCGGGCCGATTCCGCGTCATGGTGGGGTCGGAGGCACTTTTGTGGGATGGCCTGGAAGCGGGCGGAGACGGATTGATTCCCAGCTCGGCGAATCTGCATCCACGCATGTGGGGCCGTTTTTACAATGCGTTCGCCGTGGGCGATTTCGAGGACGCGCGGAAGGCACGCACCGAGATCGATACCGCCACGGTGGAGCTAATGCGGGATGCAAGCGGCTGGACGGACTACCTCCGGAATCTGAAGCACCTGCTGGCGGAGCGCGCCGGGCTTTGCGGACCGTGGCTTGCCTCGCCCTTGGAGTCGCACGAATAGCGTTCCCGATCGCCTTGACGAGTTCCAATAGGAGCGCGCAATCGCGCGAAACCCATGGAAGACCTTGCGACTCTGCGGTTCCTCGACCTGTTTGTCATCGCGGTTTACCTGGCGGCGATGATCTGGATGGGCGTGTACTTGGCGCGTGGAAACAAGAGCACCGACGCCTATTTCCTCGGTGGCCGGCGCCTGCCCGCGTGGGTGATCGGATTGTCGATGCTGGGCACGTCGATCAGCTCGATCACGTTCCTGGCCCTTCCGGCCGCGGCCTTCGTTCTGGATTGGCGCCAACTGGTTCCAAACCTGATGATGCCCTTCGTCGCCATTCTCGCCATCTGGATATTCATCCCCTTTTTCCGCCGTGGAAACCTGACCTCCGCCTTTGAATACCTTGAGGACCGCTATGGCCCCCTCGTGCGCCTGTACGGAGCGATCAGCTTCATCATTCTCCAACTGCTGCGCGTCAGCACGGTTCTCTACCTGATGAGCATTCCCATCAGCTTCATGCTCGGCATCCCGTTCCCCTGGGTTGTCCTGGTGGGCGGAGTCATCGTCGCCATCTACACGGTGCTGGGCGGCATCACGGCGGCCATGTGGACCGACGTCGTGCAGACGTTCATCTTCCTCGGCGGCGGCATCCTGTGCATTGTCCTGATTTCCTTCGGCCTTCCCGGGGGCTTCGGCGACATCTTCCGCGTGGGCATGGAGAACGCGAAATTCAGCCTTGGACCCATGAACTGGGATCTGAACGGGCGCACGTTTCCCACCATGGCCATTCTCGGCGTCTTCTGGTGGCTCACGGGATATGTCAGCGACCAGAACATGGTCCAGCGCTACGCCGCCGCGCCAACCCTGA
>CAYTRP010000306.1:0-5028 GCA_964440195.1 uncultured Candidatus Sumerlaeota bacterium | reverse complement strand
GGCGGTGCCGCGCCGTTTGATGCCCGCCAGCCGGGCGGTGAGGACGATGTCGGCAAACGCGAGGTAGGTGGTGATTTCCTCGCGGCGGACGGCGTCGCATTTGAGGGATGCGGCGACGATGCGCGCCTTGTCGAGTGAGCGATTCGAGACGATCAGGCGCCCGACCCCCCGGTCGCGCAGGATGCGCGCGGCGAGCACGCCGGCTTCCCCGGCGCCGAGGACAAGGCTGGTGGCGGCGGAGAGGTCGGGGACGTGAGCCATGGCAATTTCGACGGCGAGGGAGGCGACGGAGACCTTGCCCTGGCCCAGGCGTGTGGCCTCGCGGGTGTGGCGGGCGGCGCGCAGGGCCGCGGTGACGAGGCGGTCGAGAGGGAGGGAAAGATGGCCCTTGGTTTCAGCTTCCTCGCGGGCGCGTCGAATTTGGCCGAGTATCTCGACCTCCCCGGGGACGAGGGAGTCGAGCCCGGCGGCCACGCGAAACAAGTGGTGGGCCGAATCGTGTCCCACGTGTAGGCGAAACGGAAGAGCTGGAAAGTGATCGCGGCAGTGGGTCTCGATCTGCTCGCGTGAAAGCGTGGAGGAGGGTGTTTCGGCGTAGAGTTCCGCTCGATTGCAGGTGAGGAGCGAGAAGTAGGCACTGCCGGGGAAGTGCTTGATGAGGGGCTGGAGGAAGGTCTCCCACTTGGCGGGAGTGGGTGCGTCGGCCTGGAAGTGGAGCGGGTCCGAGAGGTGGATGGAGGTTGAGAGGGAGAACAATGATTGGGTGTCTGAGCCGGGTTCGAAGTGGGAAGGGTGGGGGGAGAGAGGAGGCTTGGGGAAGGCCGAATCCTGATTTTCGTCATCTTCCGTGGCGTTTTCTTCTTGATGCTCTGGTGAGCAGTCAACAGACAAGGCGGTTGTATTCTCTAAGGGAGAGAGTGAGGCCATGGATGAGAGCCGTAAGGTTGTGCTGCTGTGCGGAGGACCGTCGGCGGAATACGTTGTTTCGCTGACGTCGGCGCGTTCGGTGGCCCACAGCCTTGATCGCCATCGCTACCGCCTTCGGGTGGCCTGTGTGGAGGACGACGGTGCATGGATCTTCCCGGATGAGGTTTGGACGAGCGAAACACCGCCGTCGCGCGTGGAGAAGCTCTTCGATTTGCTGGATATGCCCGAGTTGTGTCCGGTGGGGTACTTGACGCGCCGGAGCCCGGCGGAGGGGCTGGCGCGTCTTCAGCAGTGGGGCCCAGACATCGTCGTGCCCGTCATGCATGGAGCCTATGGGGAGGATGGGCGCTTGCAGGGATTGTTGGACTTCATGGGGGTTCCCTATATCGGTTCCGGAGTGTTGGCGGCAGCGCTTTCGATGGACAAGCGCCGGACGAAGGATTTTCTGGCGGCGCATGGAGTGAAGACGCCCCGGCACATGGTGATCAGCCGGACGGGTTCGTCGAGCCAGCGGGAGGATCAATACGCGGCGGCGGGGCATTTGTTGGGTTGGCCGTTGGTGGTGAAGCCCAATCGGGGCGGGAGCAGCTTGTTTTCAGGCGTGGCAAATTCGCCCGACGATGTGCGCCAAATGGTGACGCGGGCGCTGGAGGCGGATACCGAGGTCTTGATCGAGCAATACATTCGCGGCCGCGAAGTGACCTGCGGCGTGCTGGATCTGGCGGAGAGTTTCGGAGGGCGACTGGTGTGCCCGCCGACGGAGATCCGTCCGCTGAAGGGGCATTTCTTTGACTTCGACTCGAAGTACCGGCCGGGTGCGGCCGAGGAAGTCACGCCGCCCGACATGGCGGAATCGACGATCAACCGCATCCAGGCGATGGCGGAGAAGGCGCACGACCTGCTGGGGTGCCGGGGGATGTCGCGCACGGACATGTTTGTCGGCGAGGATGACCAACCGGTCTTTCTGGAGACGAACACCATCCCCGGTATGACGCCCACGTCGCTGCTTCCGCAGGGCGCGGCCGCGCTGGGGATCAGCATGACGACGCTCCTCACGGGACTGATCGAGGGTGTCTTCGAAAAGATGGTCAGCCAGCGAAGCCGGAACATCTAGGACCGTCCGTTGGGTGGGGTTAAACGCTGCAAATCTCTAAAGCTTCGGTTGGAGAATCCGATTGAGGCTTTGGGCCATAAGCATAGCATTCCCTCTTGTGCATTGATCACGGGAGGTTTCGGCGATGACGGACGCTGGCAATGGCAACGGGTCTGCCTCCCTTCAGGCGGCCCCGCTCCTTCAAGGACCGCAATGGCTGAAGGGTTACAACGTCGGCTGGTTGCGAGGGGATGTGATCGCGGGCATCACGCTTGCGGCCTATCTGCTTCCTTCCGCGCTGGGTGATGCATCACTCGCAGGCTTGCCGCCGCAGGCGGGTCTCTACGCGGTTCTCTTTTCCGGTCTCGTGTTCTGGATCTTTTGCAGTTCACGCCACACGGCGATCAGTGTCACCTCGGCGCTTTCGCTGTTGATCGGCGCGTCCCTCGGGCCGCTGGCGGGAGGCGACCCGGTTCGCTTTTGGGCCTTGGCGGCATGCACGGCGTTGCTCGTCTCGGTGCTCGCCTTTCTCGCGTGGGTGGTACGCGCAGGCGTGATCGTGAACTTCATTTCAGAGACAGTGCTTATTGGTTTCAAGACGGGTGTGGCGCTCGTGTTGATCAGCACGCAGTTGCCGAAGCTCTTTGGCATCTCGGGATCGCACCACGGGGATTTTTGGGAGCGCATGGGTGAGTTCTTCGCCCATGTCAACGAGACGCATCCGCTCTCGCTGCTGCTGGGGTTGGGTGCCTTGGCACTTCTTATTGGTGGAAAAGTGTTTCTCAAGAACAAGCCGGTGGCGGTGTTTGTTGTCATCGGGGGCATCATCGTGGCGTCGGCGGCGAATCTTGGCGAGCAGGGCGTGAAGCTTTTGGGAGAGGTGCCGCAGGGCCTGCCTGCCATTGGGTTTCCGGCCGTGCATTGGAGCGACATCAACGAGTTGCTGCCCTTGGCGATCGCGTGCTTTCTTCTGGGGGCCGTTGAAACCGTCGCCATTGGTCGCATGTTTGCGCTGAAGCATGGCTATCGGTTCGAGGCCAACCAGGAGTTCCTGGGGCTCGCCGGGGCGAACCTCGCGTCGGGTCTCGGTCAAGGATTTCCCGTGGGCGGCGGCATGTCGCAATCGCTTGTGAATGAGAGTGGGGGCGCGCGGTCGCCGCTCTCGACCTTGGTTTCCGCGCTGATCATCCTGATCGTGACGCTGTTCTTGTCCGATCTGCTGAAGGATCTTCCTCAGCCGGTCCTTGCGGCGATCGTGTTGATGGCCGTTGCAGGATTGTTCAAGATTGAGCCTTTGATGCAATTGTGGAAGTTCAGCCGTGGCGAGTTCGCGGTCGCGATGGTGGCGTTGATGGGTGTTCTTGGGTCGGGCATTCTTCGCGGCGTGATGATCGGGGCGTTGCTGTCGATCATTCTGCTGCTGCATCGTGCGTCGCGGCCGCATGCGGCGGTCCTGGGGCGTGTTCCCGGAACGGACTTTTTCGGAGATTTGGATCGCGATCCCGAGAACGAGGAGATTCCGGGCGTGATGATTTTCCGGGCGGATGCGTCGATCGTGTACTTCAACGCGGAGTACATCCGCGATCAGTTCGAGTCTCATCTTCGTCAGCAGGCGGCTCCGGTGAAGCTGGTTGTCTGGTGTCTGGGGTCCACCGTTTACGCGGACCTTGCGGGGGTGGAAATGCTGGCTCACCTGCATGGAGACTTGGCCAAGCGGGGCATTGCCCTCAAGCTGGCGGAGATGCACGGTCCGCTACGCAAGATCCTGAGAGCGGGTGGGTTGGAGAAGGAGTTCGGGACGATCGAATCGAACCGAACCATCGTGTCGGTGATTCGTGAGTGGCAGGCGAGCGGGGCATCGAAAGGTTGATGCAGAAGCAGGGGGCATCCCGAGATGACTGAACACCGCGAGGTTCTCCGCTTGGAGGACGACTTCACTTCCGAGCGAGCCCGGTTTCCGCTCCCTGTGCGGTTGACCGGGGCGTGTCTTCGCCTGGGCGGCGCACTTGCGAGTCATGCGGTGGCGGCGGGTGCCACGATGCTGCTGCTGGCCGCCGTGCCGATCATCACCTACGCCGTGCTGGTCGCTCTGGGCCTATTGTTGTATGGGGACCCCGGAGGTCCGCTGAATTTCGTTTTGGTGCCATTGGTAGCGGTGGTATTTGCTCTGCTGGCGACATTGCTGGTTATTCTTCCGATCTCGCTACTTTTTGGCGCATTGCGGCAAAGGAAACTGATCGCCTGGTGGGCGCCTCCATTCTTGTTCTTCTGGATATTGATGATTCCCTGGGCCGTCACGGCAATCGCGGCACAGGGGATTCCCATGGAAGGAAGGCTCCTCTATCTGTTGTTCATGGCAGCCTGGATGGCCCTCTTGACTCTTCCATTCACTTTCTATTGGGTGATTCATCGCACGGGGTATGGGGGCGCGTCGTTGGTAGCAAAGGGCGTGGAGAGGGTATTGGTTCGACTCGCCAAGACTGGCGAGGGGCCCTGAAGGTATCTGCGCATTACTCCCACCTGCTTGGGGATGGAATTGGTGTTGCCCAACGCGCGACGACTGGGAAGAAGGAAGCTTGAAGTTAATTGCTGCCAGAGGTTCGTGTTCCCATTTTTAGGCGAGGTGCCCCATGTCGAAGAAATTGGATCGCAAGGTCTACGAGAAGGAACTCCGAAAGCTTCAGGCTCAGCTCTGCGAACTTCAGGCGTGGGTGAAGAAGACGGGCCATCGGGCGATCATCGTCTTTGAGGGGCGCGATGCGGCCGGCAAGGGCGGGACGATTCGCGCGCTCACCGAGCGCGTGAGCCCGCGCGTGTTCCGCGTCGTTGCGTTGCCCGCGCCCTCGGACCGCGAGAAGTCGCAGATGTACATCCAGCGGTTCCTGACTCATTTCCCGGCGGCGGGGGAGATCGTGATCTTCGACCGCAGTTGGTACAACCGCGCCGGCGTCGAGTACGTGATGGGTTTTTGCACGAAGGAGGAGCATGCCCGCTTCCTCTCGCTTGCT
>CAYTRP010000305.1:0-5031 GCA_964440195.1 uncultured Candidatus Sumerlaeota bacterium | reverse complement strand
CGGGGGGTGGCCTCACTTCCTCCTGCGTTTGCGCCCTCTCCCAAATGCCTTGGCCAGCAATTCCTTGGCTTCCGCGTTCGTGGAACTCTCGATGACTTTCCCGACCGCCTTGGCCATCCGTGATCGATAGGCATGGGCCAGGGCGGTCGCCAGCGCATCGCTCTGGTGGTCGCTGGCGGGCGGGTTCTTCAACTGGAGCAGCGTGCGCACCATGTGCATGACCTGATCCTTGGCGGCGTTGCCATTGCCGACGACGGATTGCTTGATCTCGCGCGGTGAATATTCCGCGATGGGCAGGCGCGCTTCGCTGGCGGCGAACATGGCGACGCCGCGGCCGTGCGCCATCAGCACCGCGGACCGCACATTGCGCGCGAAGAAGAGGGACTCGATGGCCATCTCGTCGGGATGATGCGCGCGGATGGTGGACTGGACGAGGTCATGGATGCGGGCCAGCCGCTCGGGCATTGGCTGGCGCTCATGGGTGCGCACGTCGGCGCAATGGACAAGGCGCCAATCGCCGGTGTCGGTGCGCTCGATGACTCCGACACCGGTGCTTGCCAAGCCGGGATCAACACCGAGTATGCGCATGGGGAGTTGGGAATGAGGAGTCAGTACTCATAGGCCGGGGCGGCCTCAACCGCACTGGTCGTATCGGTCGATTCCTGACTCCTCCCCTCTCGATTCATTTGATCTCAAACATCGTCGGCGCCACGAGAATCGCCTGTCCGGGATGGGTGTGGACAAGCGTCATCAGATTGCGCGCGTTGGTGACCATCGCGGGCGGCAGAACGGTGGCGAGGTGTTCCCACGTGCCTGGAACAGGTCCCGACCACGCGCGCACGATTGGGCCGGCGGAAACCTGGCCCGCGAACAGCTCGTCCAGCAACTCGAAGAAGCTCTTCTCCTTGGGATACACGGTGACGGTGGCATCGGCCGCGATGCCCGCAAGGCGTCGCGCGGACGCGATGGCGTTCTCAAGGCCGCCAATCTCGTCGATCAGCCCGATTTGCAGCGCCTGCGAGCCGGTCCAGACGCGCCCCTCGGCGACCTCAAGGATCGCCTCGTGGGTCATGCCTCGCCCTTCGGCGGCCTGGCGGGTGAAGGTGTCGTAAATCTCGTCGCGCATCCGCTCGAGTACGGCGAGATCCCCTCCCTCCCAGCGGCGCGTTTCATCCATGATGCCGATGTGCTTGCCGACGCCGATGGCTTCCTTGTTCACCCCGATCATGTCGTAGGTGCCGCCCAGGAGCAGGCCTCCCATGATGACACCGATGCTGCCCGTGATCGTGGTTTCGTCCGCGAAGATGCGGTCGGCCCCCATGGAGATGTAGTAGCCACCCGAGGCCGCCACGCCCCCCATGCTCACCACGACCGGGATGTCGTGCTCCGTGCGGATCTGCCGCAGGCGATTCCAGATGCGGTCGCTGGCCACCGCGCTCCCGCCAGGGCTGTCGACGCGGACGACGAGAGCCTTCGGCGGCCCGTCCTTGATGATGTCGTCCAGAAGTTCGAGGAAATCCTCGGAGGCGATGACCTGGCTGCCGCCGAAGGGGCCGCCTTCCGCGACGCCGTCGATGATGTTCCCCAGGGCGTAAACGAGCGCCACCTGCGTCCTGGCGGCGCCGCGCCGGGAGCGTTGCGAGCCGACGCCGCTGAACAGGGAGAAGAGATTCACCGGCTCGCTCTTGCGGCGGTTCTTCGTCAGGTACTCCTTGTCCCAGGTGACATTGTTCTCCTTTGCGTACTGCTTGATGAATTGCTCGCGAGTGGCGAGGTCGGTGACGATGCCCGCCTCGTGGGCCTGCTTCGAGGTGTAGGGGCCCGCCCACAGGAGTTTCGATGCCTCGGCCGCCTTGATGCCGCGTGCCCTCCCATAGTTCTCCGCGAGGGACGCCGCCAACGCGTTCACCAGGGTTGTCATCTGGGTGCGCGTGTCCTCGCTCATGGCGGAGTGCGTGAACATCTCCATGGCGCTCTTGTAGCGGCCCGTCTGGATCGATTGGGCCTCGATGCCCAGCTTGGCAAGCATGTCCTTGAGGTAGTACATTTGCGCCTGCAAGCCGAAGACCAACACGTTTCCGACGGGCGGCATGACAACGTGGTCGGCGGCGGACATGACCAGAAGGTCGCCGATGCCGGCGTTGTCCTGAAAGGCAAGGATCGGCTTGCCGGATTCGCGAAACGCCATCAGGTGGCGATGAATCTCCTCGGATTGCGAGAGCCCAAGGCTGGAACCCCGCATGACAAGGGCAATGCCGTCGATCCCGGGATCGGCGGCCGCCCGGTCGATGGCTCCGTTGACCTCCCGCAGGGTGGTGAATTCGCCGCCAAAGATCGCTTCCATTGGATCGGCAATTTCCACGACGGCTCCGCCCAGCGTGATCAGCGCAAATGTCTTGGTGGCGGCTTCGGGGGCGGCATCGGCCGGGGTGGCTTCCCCTGCCACGGGTGCTTCTGCCGCCGCATTCGCCTGCGCGGCTGCTTCCTCCGCGGGGGCTTCATCGAGCAGGGCGGCTTCCTGACCTGCCGACGGGGGTGGGAACAGGAAGAATGAAAAGACAAGGGCGGCGAAAAGGCGGCGCATCGATGGGTCTCCGAATGGCATGGTGCTTCCATTGCACAAGGCGACTCCTCCCCCCGGGGCGCGAGGGGATTCTGGATGTGTGGCGGCGGACAGAGCGATTCCGCTTGGCAGGCGGGGACCGCCCCGGCACTCCGGAGGGCATGCGGCGCCGTTGGCGACCGCGGACTTTGCGGGGGAGACTCCCATGAAGAAGCTTCTGAAAATCGCGGTGGTGTTGATCCTGCTGCTCGTGGTGGTGGTGGGCGTGATCGGCTATTTGGTTTATCGCAATTTGGACGAGATCGTCCGGTTTGGCACGGAGAAGGGGCTGCAGCACGCCCTTCTGGTCCCGGCGACAGTCGGCGGGGCGGAGGTGAACCTCGCCGAACAGTGGGTCGAATTGCGGGACATCACGATCCCGAACCCCGAGGGCTACAAGACTTCTCACGCCATGAAGTTCGGCGTGATTCGCGCGGAGATCGACGCGGCGTCGTTCCGCACGAACGAACGCCGGGTGAAGCTCGTGCTGGTGAGCGGCCCCGACATCTCCTTCGAACAAAAGCTCCGCACCTCCAACATCCAGCAGTTGCTCGACAATGTCTCGCGGCTCGCGGGGACAGCCGAGAAGGAACCTCCCCCCCCGGCCGACCCAGAGACCGAGCCCAAGCTGCTGATCGACAAGGTGCTCATCCAGGACACAGTCGTGCGCTTTACCCTGCCCGTGGCGAATGTCGTCGCATCGGACAAGGGAAACGCCTCGATGAAGATTGCCACGACCGAGATCAACGACTTCGGCGGCGGCAAGCAGATGACACCCGCCGAGGCGCTTCAGATGTTCATCGCGGTGATTCTTGAGACGGTCATCAAGAACGGAAAGGGAATCCTGTCGGCGGAAACGCTCGCCTCGCTCGAGGGCTCGATGAAGGGGCTGCCGGGGGGAGTGGCCGGCAGGGCGGGCGATGCCGCCGGTACCGTGGGCGGGGTGGTCACCACGGTAAGCGATGAGTTGCAAAAGGCCCTTGGCGGCGTCGGTGATGCGGCAGACTCTGCCGTCGACGCCGTTGGCGGGGTAGTGGGCGACGCGCGGCGCGGCATCGGGCGCCTGATCCCCGGAGGCGACTCCGACAAGAAGACGGAGCAGGAGTAAGTCCCGGAATCCCCGTCTTCTTGATGTGAATTCGATGAGGAGACGGGGGGGCGAAAAAAAGGCCCGGGGGGGCGGTCGATTGCCCTTGCATTGAAGTACGGTGGGCACTAGCCGTCGCGTGCTTTGCCACGAGACAATCCCCTCGGGCGACATTGGCTCAATTCCACCCTCGCCCCTGTTAAGCGACGGCAGAACGTCAGGAGTTCAGCGCGCATGGCATCTCCACGCTGGGAAGACGAAGAAAACGACGAAACCTCCCTCCTCGGGGAATATGAGGACGACGAACTAGAGGAGGAGGAAGAGTTTGAGGAGGACGACGAGTTCTTCGAGGGCGAGGATGACCTCGAGGACCTCGAGGACGAGGACTACGAGTCGGGTGAAGACAACGAGTTGGGCGACGATGAACTCGAGGCGCTCATCGACGAGGGCGAGGCGCTCATCGAGGAGGGCGAGTACCAGGAAGCGCTCGTCATTTTCCGCGAGGCCACCGAGCGGTTCCCCGAGAGTTCCTACGCCCATTACCACGTCGGCCAGACCGCGCTCATGATGTTCACCGACGGGTTGGAAGAAACGCCCATGTGGCAGGACGACGACGACCTGTCCGGCTTTTACGAGGAAGCCCAGAACGCCTTCGATGCGGCGCTGACGCTGGACGCGGAGTTCTATCCGGCGCTCAATGGCCAGGGGGCCCTCTTCATGGTGGTGAACAATTTGCAGGCCGCCATCGAGTGCTGGGAAAAGTCCCTGTCAATCAACGAGGAACAGGAAGACATCCTCGAAGCCGTTGCCGAGGCCAAAAAGCAGTCCTGACCCATCAGGGCCCGAAAGGCCCCACCTGCCTTGCATGCACCCGAAGCAGACACCCCTTCCCACGCCCCGGATCGCATCGAGGCGCCGGAAGAGGTCTGTCTTTGCTTTCATGTGCCGGTCCGCAAGATCGTGAAGTTTGTCCAGCTCGAGCACCCGCGTGTCGCCTCCCAGTGCAGCGAGTGCTTCGGCGCCGGCACCGGATGCGGATGGTGCATCCCCTTCCTCGAAAAGCTCTTTGAGGAAGTGACCTCCGGCAACGCCGAACCGCGCCTCTCGATGGACGCCTCGGAATACCGTGCCCGGCGCGGGGAGCACCTCAGGCGCATCAAGGAGACGCGCCCCCGCGAAAAGGTCTCGGGCCCCGTGACCGGCATGGAAACGGACCTGATCGACGAGGGCTGACGGACGTCTTCGGCCCTGCCCTTCCATCAATCGATCTCCCGCCTCTTTCGTTGACAGGACCTTCCCCATTTTTCAGCCGTCAAAACACAACAGCATATCAAGCTGAGGG
>CAYTRP010000304.1:0-5056 GCA_964440195.1 uncultured Candidatus Sumerlaeota bacterium | reverse complement strand
CTCGGTTTTGTGGCACTTCATACCCCAGAGGAATGGGAATCCGTGGAAAAACGTGAATTTTTCCGCGTTTTTGCGCCGGGTGTCGCAAACATGAGATGCGCCCCGCCCCTCATGGCTGCTTCACTTATTTGTTGCCGGTGTTGGGGATGCCGTTCGGGGAATCGCCCTGCGCCCGGGATGCCATTGCAGGCGGGCAAGGGGGTGCCAACAATTTGAAGGCAGGTCGAACATCGATGCGGCGATTCTGGCGGGAACCTTTGGCCATCCACCCACTCCTCGCCGTGTTGTTTCTTTTTCCGTTGCTGGCGTTGCAGCCCGCGGTTCTAGGGATCGGCGCAAACGGCAATGGGCGCGCCAGCCTTCCCCCCGAGGACACCATCGAGGGGTATCTCGCGATGTTGTTGGTCAACGAGACGCCCTTTCCCGGCGAGCGCGGCTGGGTCAGCGAGGAGGACACCAGGGGCGCCATGCTCGCCATCCTCCACGTGCTCGACAGCCGCCTTCGCCACATTCCCCCGGGATACACGCAGCAGCAGATCGCCTCGCAGCGGTGCACCGACATTATCGACGTGATCACCGCCGGGGGAGAGAAGGGCCAGTGCGACGGCTTTTATCGCGACAAGGCGGGGCGCTTCGTCGCCGTGCCGCGCGTGCACGAACGCATCGCCTACCTTGTCGGGGTTGCCAGCAAGGGAGAGCCGGGGCGGTTCGCCCGGCTGCTGGAGTATGCCGGCACCCTCGCCACGCATTACGTTGCGGGGGGAATGAACGAGGCGGACCGCTTCGCCGGTCTCAAGCGCGTCGGCAACATCCCGGTGACCGGGCGCGCGTATTCGTGGATGACCGACGTCAACAACTACAACCCGGGGGGCAACTTCGTGCGCATTCCCGATGCGGACAGCGGTGCCCTGGGCGGCAATCGATTCTTCACCC
This sequence comes from uncultured Candidatus Sumerlaeota bacterium, assembly GCA_964440195.1. GTDB lineage: Bacteria > Sumerlaeota > Sumerlaeia > SLMS01 > JAHLLQ01 > CAYTRP01. The sequence goes on along the minus strand of CAYTRP010000304.1, from coordinate 4,123 downwards.
TCAAGGAACTCCCATGAGAACGCCGCGCCGCGTCTTCCTCGCCCTGCTGATGACGGGGCTTCTCGCGTTCGCCCGTGCCGAGTCCACCGCCACACGGGCTCCCGTGCTGCCGGCGGAGCTGGCCGCGCGCCCGTGGCTGTACGAGAACATGCGCTACCTCTACCGTTGGCACATCGACGAGCGCGACATCGACACCGCGATCGAATCGGGGGAGGTGGTCCTGTGGATACGCGCGCTGCATCCGGCGCTCGACGAGGGGGACAACAGCCGCTTCGGCGAGGTTGTCCTGCCGCAATTCTCCACCGCGCTCAGGGTGAAGCAGGCGGACTACAAGATTTCCGAACTCGATGTGGAGGTCAGGAACTCCGACTATCGCATCACCGGCGTCACCCGCATCGAGGTGCCCGGGGAGATCCCCCCCGGCTACACGGAGATTCGTCTCAACTACGCCGAGATGCGCGACGAACTGTTCCGCACGCGCAACCAGGCGCAGTTTCCCGAGGGCGAGTTGCTGGAGAGGTTGCGGGCCGCCGCGCGCGCCGAGATCCTGCGCGAGATGCAGCGCGACGGCGAGCCGCTCGCGTCGACGGCCCAGGTTGTGTACCTCGCTCCCCTCTCGCCGACGGCGAACGAGGCCTGGGCGTTCTGGGAGACGGGCCGCACGCTCCTTCACTTCACCTCCGACATCGATCTCGCCAACCCCGACGTCTGGAAACACGAGCGCCTCGCCGTCCGCCTTCACGACCTCGACCAGGGCGTGGTCGTCTCGCTCGACGAAGTGGCGGGGAGCAACGCGTACATGACGCGCGACCAGGCGGGGCGGGCGCTCTTCAACTGCGTCGTGCTCGGGCGCCGCGTGGAACTTCAACCGCGGACGCCGACGGGGGAGTGAGGGCTCAAGTGGTCCCCGGGCTTCACCCGGGGCTGGTATCGATCGCGCCTTTGGCGCTGCGTCGTGGTGTTGGTTTAAGCGAGCTTTGTATTTTGTAGATGATACCATCTAGAGTGGTTCTCATGAGTCTTGCCCCGAACAGTCTGCGCGGGAGCTGCGGTTGATACTTGCTGAGGCCACTTCGCATCGGAAACAGCGGCAGCGCGGAGCGCGGCATTTGAATGGCCGTGGATGAAACGAAGTGGAACCCACGGAGTTGATGAACGAGAAATCCGAGCCCCCCTCGCGGGGGCGACACGAGTCAGCCAGGCATCGGCCCCGAATTGGTACAATTTCAGAGCGGCGTGGATTCGCGGCAAATGGTGTGAGGTTGGCGGCCAGGACACGATTCCGCGCGCTCACGATTCCTGCAGCAGGTTTCCGAATCGCCATGCGGCGACCAGCATGGCTGCCATGCCCATGCCGAGAAGGATCGCGATGGGGGTCATGAGCTCGCCCCACGCGAATCCGCGCCACACGACGCCCTCGACGGCGAGGATGCTCCACTTCACCGGGCTCACGCTGCCGACGGTCACCATCCAACCCGGCAGGATGAAGAGCGGGATCATGCCGCCGCCGAACATGGCCATCACGAGCAGGGCAGCGTTGCCCGCGCCCCCGACGGCGCCCTCGGTTTTCCCCAGCACGGCGATCAGCAGCATGACGCCGGTGAAGCAGAACGCCACGGCGGCGAGCACCGCGATCATCTTCGCCAGGTCGGGGACGCGCACGCCGAAGAATTGCGTGCCGACCAGCATCACGAGCGTGAGCGCGAGGCCGCAGGCGATCATGCAGGCCAGGCCCTTGCCCGCGAGGATCTCGCCCGTGCGGATGGGCGCGAGTTGCAGGCGCGTCAGCGTGCCGCGACGGCGCTCGATCACCACGCCCATGGCGAAGGACATGACGCACCCGATGACGGCCCAGCAGATGCCCTGGGGAAAGGCGATCTCGTAACCCGAGACGGGGCCCTTGCGCCGCTCGCGCTCGATGTCGATCGTGCCCACCGCCGAAGCCGGATCGAACTCGAGTCCTCCCGCCGCGCTGCTTTCGTCTCCCCCCTCCTCGCCGGCAAAGAATCCCTGCTCGTCCATGTTGCCGATGAAGGTGTCGAGGGTTCCAAGGAATTGATCGGCGAGCATCGCGGTCGCGCGGTCCGAGAGGGAGAGGTCTTTTCCGGTGGCAAGGCCCTGGCGGATGTCGTCGCGCTGTTGCCGGACGAACGAGCGCGAGAACGCCGGGTCCAGCAGTTCCTCGCGAACAAGGTCGAAACCCGACTTCATCATGACGCCGGTCAGCAGCCCGCCCTCGGCGGAACGGCCCGGGTCGACACCCAGACGCACGAGCGGGTCGCCATTCCCCGCGCCAATCACCGAGAGGGGGCTGGCGCCAAATCCCTTCTCGATGACGATCACGGCCGCGCGCTGGCCGCGACGCACCGCGTCGATGGCGGGCTGCTCCTCTTCCCAGCGATCAATGGCGATCTCCTTGTTGGCGGAGAGGATCTCGAAGTACCGCGCGGCCGTGGGGGACTGGTCGTGATCGACCCACGCGATGGCGAGCTTGCCCTTCTCGCCGGAACCGCCGCCGCCAAACACCGACCCGAAGAAGATGGCAATGAGCAGGGGGAAGCCAAGCGTCCAGAACAGCGAGAGCCGGTCGCGCGAGAGAACCTTGAGATCCTTGAGGGCGAGGGAGACGATGCGGGCGATCAATCGCGGAGGCTCCTCCCGGTCAGGTTGAGGAACACTTGTTCGAGGCCGGGGCGCACGACGCGCATTTCCCGGATGGCCAGCCCCGAGGTGACCAGGCGCGCGATGTCGGCAAAGACATTGTCGGCGGTGAACGCGAGGCGCAGTCCCTCAAGGGTCCCGGGGAGGGATGCGGGGTCGGCGGGGGCGCTTTCCAGGTCGATCTCGGCCCGGGCGGGGCCACCGTGGGCGCGCACCAGGTCCTCGACGGAGCCCTCGGCGAGGATGCGCCCGTGGTCGATGATGGCCACCCGGTCGCACAGGCGCTCGGCCTCCTCCATGTAGTGTGTCGTGTAGAGAACGGTGCGGCCCTGGGCCTTGAGCGCCTCGATGCGCTCGAACAGGAGGTTGCGGGATTGGGGGTCGACGCCGACGGTGGGCTCGTCGAACAGCAGGACCTGGGGGTCATGCAGGAGGGCGGCGGCCATGTTGAGGCGGCGCTTCATCCCCCCTGAATAAGAGGACACGAGGGAGTGGGCGCGGTCGGTCAGTCCGACGAAATCGAGGGTCGCGTCGGTTTTCTTTTTTAGGTCGGTGCCCCGCAACCCGTAGAGCCGGCCAAAGAAGTGGAGGTTTTCCCGCCCGGTCAACTCCTCGTAGACGGCCAGGGATTGGGGGACGACGCCCAGGCGCGTACGGGCAGCCGCCTGGCGAGGGTCGGGGGATCCGGCGATGGAGATGGTCCCCCCGTCGGGAGTCAGGAGGCCGGTTAGGAGACTGATTGTCGTGGACTTGCCCGCTCCATTGGGCCCGAGCAGGCCAAGGGTTGTGCCGGCGGCCACGGAGAGGGAAACGTCCGCCACGGCCACGGTGGACCCGTAGGACTTGCGGAGTTGTTGGGCTTCGATCATGGGCAGTCGATCCTGTTACGCATCTGTGGCCCTGAAATCGAGGAAGTGGCAAGAGGGATGAAATGGGGGGGATGGGAATGAAAAAAGGTCGGGACGGCGCGATTTCGGCGTTGACATGGCGGGGGTGTTTGGTGACCTTCCCGGCCCCTGACGCGAGACCCCATCCGGTTTCGAGTCGGAATCGCGGGCCCGGTCCTCCCTGACCCGGGCACTTCCCCCGAAAGGGCGAGGAAACCGCGCGAGAGAGGGTCCCAACCGGACCGGGAAGCCCAGGGCGCCTTCCCACCTTCGCCCCCTCCGGGACTTGGTTTCCGGGACTTAAGACCGGCGCGAAGCCCTCCCTCGGCACCAAATGCGCAGGCGACGACAAGCGCCAGCGGCCTTGCGGGAACCAGCGACACGAGAGTCGCTCTCCACTCCCGCCCCCAGCGATTCCCAATTCCGGGCGACCGGCAGGGATAATCCGGGGTCAGCAAGGGCCGCCCAAGTTTGTGCCACGTCCGCCGAAGCCGCAAGAGACGGGACTTAATGGCGGCCGGTCGAGGCGCCCGAAGCAAAACCTGAAGCAAACGACGAACGCCAAGCAGCGAACA
>CAYTRP010000303.1:0-5058 GCA_964440195.1 uncultured Candidatus Sumerlaeota bacterium | reverse complement strand
CCCTGTCCTTCCGCGCGCATCTCGCGTTTGAATTCCTCGACGGCGAGCAGGATGTCATCGAGGACTTCCTCGCCATCCCCGGTGACAAACACGTCGATGAACGGGGCGAGTGTCTCGGCGGCCAGGGCGCCCTCGCCGCCGGCGACCACGAGTGGGAAGACTGGTTCGCGCAGCGCGGACCAGGGCGAGAGACCCGACAGGTCGAGCGCATTCAGCACGTTGGTGTAGTTCATCTCGTGCTGGAGCGAAGTGCCGATCACATCGAAGGAAGCCAGCGGGTCGTGGCTCTCGTGTGCCCACAGGGGGACCCCCGCGGCGCGCATCTCCTTTTCCATGTCCAGCCAGGGGCAAAAGGCACGCTCTGCCCACCATTGAGGGCGGCGATTGACGCGCTCATAAAGAATCTTGAATCCTTGGTAGGACATCCCGATGTCGTACTGGTCGGGAAAGAGCAGGGCGAGACGCACCGCCACATCCGCCGGATTCTTGACGATCTGGTTGATTTCGCCGCCGGTGTACCGGCCCGGCTTCTCAACCTTGTGCAGGATGCGTTCGATGCGTGGATCCAGCGCCATGGAGACTCCCAGAGGAATGGTGTTGGGACTCAAGGTCCCGGTGCAAAGCACTTCCGTCCCCGTTGACAGAGCGGATGAGTGGCAATATCGCGATCGGGACCGATGGGATCGTTGGTGCGGTCGCACCAATAGGTCATGGACTCATCGTAATGGAGCCTTCCCGGTCGCTCATCGGTGCGATAGGTCATCGACTTGCACCGCAGGTTGACGCAACACGGCGAGGACGGGGCAAGAGCATCGCCGAAGTCAGGAGGAGTCATGTGGGGATCTCCTTTCCACAGGCCTTGAGGAGCGCATCGCGTACCGCGATCTTGACGAGTTGCAGGCGCCAGCCATTCTGGCTCATGGGTCGCGAGCCGGCGAGGGCGGCCTCTCCCGCACGCGTCGCCAATTCCAGGTCGACGTCGGCCGCATCCGCCAGGAGTCTCTCGGCAGATTGGGCGCGCCAGGGCGTTGGCGAGACCCCGCCGAGGGCGACATTCCAATGATCGCCATGCCATGCAACGGCAGCGGCGGCAAGGGGCCAATCGAATGCCTGCTTCTCCTTGAAGTCCACATAGGCGGACTTGGTGCAGCGGGGAACCTGGATGGACACGATGTATTCAATGTCCTCGAGGACGTTCTCCGCCGACAGTCCGGGTGCTGTCGCCGTGAAGAATTTCTCGGCATCGTGCACCCGTTCCACAAAGTTGACGCTGGACTCGACACGCTGACGGCCCGTCAGCGGATTCGAGCTGGCCATGGTCGAACTCTGCCGTGTGTGCGTCCAGATCTTCCCGTCGGCCGCGAGCAGGCCCGTGGCGAGGTTCGACGCATGGACAATGTGACAGGGTCCGCCACCGAACAGGGCATGGTGGCGATTCTCGCCCTCAACGGCAAAGCAGGTCGATCCGCCCTTCTTGAGGCAGTTGTATTCGCTGGAGCGGAAGTACCAACAGCGCGGACGCTGGCAGAGGTTGCCGGCAGCGGTGGCCACGGCGCGCAGTTGGGGCGTGGCCGCGTTCTCGATGGATTGGACGACAACCGGGGCCAGGGCCCTCAATTCCGCATGAGCGATGATCTGCGCCAACGTGGCAGCAGGGCCAATGCGCGCGGCATCGCCCTCCACCGTGATGGCCGTCCACTTCGGATTGGCTGCAATGAGCGGCTTGATCGAGACGAGCTTCTCGGGCGCGGCGGTGCGCTCCTTGAGCAGGTCAACCACGTCGATCCCGCCCGCCTTGATCCGGTAACCGCGCTCGAGGGCTGCGGAAAGACCGGTCTCCGTCGTGGCGCGTGCGTAGTCAAAGGCTCTCATGCCATTTCTCCCTTCTGGGCAAGCGCCGCGAGAACCCGGTCGGGAGTGATGGGAAGCGAGCGGACCCGCGCGCCAATGGCGTTGGCCACGGCATTGCCAATGGCGGCGGCGGTCGGTATCGTGGCCGGTTCGCCGATGGGGCGCACGCCTTCCTCCCCCTCCTCCCAATCGAGGACGCAGACAATCTCCGGGATGTCCTTGGTGCCAGCGAGCTTGTAATTGATGAAGTCCGCGTTGACCATGCCACCGGTGGGGCCGTCGAGGAGCCGGTCCTCGAGCAGGGCATAGCTGACACCCTGGATGACGCCCCCGCAGATCTGGTTCTCGAGCAGCAGGCGATTCACCGGCTTTCCGCAGGCATGCACGGCGACGACTTTCTTGACGCGCACGATGCCGGTGTCGGTGTCGACCATCACTTCCGCGAACTGCACGCAGTCGCTGTTGCCGGTGCCGTCCCGTCCTGTGCGCGTGGAACCAAGCCGGGTGATGCGCCCGCTGCCCGAGATCAATGAGCAGAGGCGATCCCACTCAATCCGATCCGTGGTGCCAGTGCGCGCGACCGCCCCATTGGCGAACTCGATTCCCGGGCCGGCGGGGCCTCCCCATTCAGCAGCCGCGACTGACTTGAGTTCGTCGATCACCTTGCGGAGGGCATCGTCAAGCGCCGCCGTCACGGAACGGCTCACCACCGAGCCACCGGAGCCGGGGCCCTCGGGATAGGTGCTGTTGCCGACGCGGGCCATCACACGATCACGCGGAATGCCCAGACGATGCGCGACGAGCCCGGCCACGATGGTCCGGGTGCCGGTCCCGATGTCCTGCACGCCGGTTTTCACCTCGACCCGCCCATCGCGCGACACGCTGATCTCCGCATCGCAGGGAGTATCCCACACAGGCCATAGCGCCGGGGAAACGCCAAGGCCCATTCGATAGCGACCCGCCGCGGTTCCGTCGGGTTGACGCCGATTCCATCCGATCAAGTCCGCGCCGATGTCGTACTGCTTCACGCGGCGTGGGCTTTTTTCGTTCTTCTTGCGCAAGGCGACAGGATCCATCGACAACGCCGCGGCCAACTCATCCATCATGCCATCCACGGCAAAGACCGTCTGTGGCCATCCGGGTGCGCGAAAGGCACGCGGGATGCCCGCGCTCAGCGTTGTTTGCCCTTCGCTGACTTCGAGCTGCCCCCAATCATAGAGCTGCCCGTTGTTGACCGTGTTGCCGTACTTGAGGCCACCCCCACCGGGGCGGAAGCCGACGATGCTCACGCCATGAATGCGGCCACCGATCACCTTGCCTTCCGCGTTGGCGGCGATCTTCAAATACTGGATGGAACCCGGCTTGTTGCCGGTGTCCAGATGCTCCTCCCGGCGATCCAGCATCACCATGCAGGGGCGTTCGTGCTTCTTGGAAACCTGGCAGGCAAGTTCCCCCTCCGCCCCGGGGCCGAACTTGCTGCCGAATCCGCCACCCACGTATTCGTTGTGGACGATGATCTTGTCCTCGCTCAATTCCAGTGGACGGGTGAGGCCGCGAAGAAAGGCAAAAGTTCCCTGGGTGCTCCCCCACACTTCGGCGGAGTCGCCACGATAGTCCACCATCGCACCGTGCGGCTCGAGACTGGAGTGCGTCTGCACCTGCGTGTCATAGACGGCCTCGACGACGGCGGCGGCTTCCGCGAAGAGCGTCTCCAGCCGCTGCTTGGCTTCGTCGTCGATTTCGGGAAGGTCTTCGATTTCGGGGCGTGTCTTCGCGGGAAGGGACTGGAAGCGAATCTCGAGGGCCTCGATGGCGTCCTCGATGGCGGTGGGAGACTCTCCGACGATGTGGCCGACGCGCGCGCCCACGTACTCGAACTGCGACTCGATATCCAACTCGATCTCGATGATCCCCGGGACGGCGCGGGCCTTCTCGAGATTCGCACGGGTCATGCGTCCCATGCCATAGGGAAAGCGGATATACTTCGCGAAGAGCATCTTGTCGCGGTATTGGTCGGCGGTGTACTTTGCCGTGCCCGTGACGCGCTCGCGCACGTCCAGCCGGGATTTGACATTCTCCATCGCGACATTGTTGCGGGATACGGGGGTCATGCGGCACCTCCCTTGGTCGCTGCGGCAACTGCCTCAAAGATCATCGAGTAGGCGCCACAGCGGCAGGTGTTGCCCGCAAGGGCCTCGCGGACACCCTCGGGCGTGCCGGGATAGCCACCCTTGGCCACCACCTCCGCCGAACGAACGACAAATCCCGGAATGCAGTAGCCGCATTGTGCCGCGTCGTGCTCGCAGTACGAGTTCACCAGTCCGGCGAACTTTGGATCGGCTGCAATGCCCTCCACCGTGGTGATCTCGTCACCTTCGCATTCCATCGCCAACTGCAGGCAGGAATAAACGGCTGTCCCATTGAGAAGGACGGTGCAGGCGCCGCAGGAGCCCCGATCGCACACGGGTTTGGCGCCCGTGAGGCCGAGTTGCATGCGCAGGGTGTCCAGCAGCGTGGCGCGTGGCTCAACCAGCACGGTTCTGGACACGCCGTTGACCCTGAGCGTCGCGGTTTGAGTGGCCCGGCCGAGCTCTTCCAGTCCCGGCGGAGAGACTGCCGATGCGGGGGATGCATCCTGGGCCTCGGATGTTCCCGGCGCAAGAACGACTGCACCGGCAGCGAGACCAACGCCCTTCAGAAACGAACGGCGACTGGTCGGCGTGGCAAAGGCGGAGGCGGTGGTGAGAGTTTCGGGATCGGCCATGGAGTGGTTTCCCTCGGACTTTTCTGGTTCCGAGGCGCATGATGGCGCTCACGACGATAGCTGTCAACCCGTAGAGGATGAACGGCGGTCACTGGCCTGCGAGAATGGAACTTGCCTCCGGCGCCACCATCGCCGCGATGCACGCCGTCGTGTTGCAGGCGAAGGTGCCGGCAATCAAAGCCCATGGTCCAAGCCTTGCCAGGTCCGGGCGTCTCTCGGGGGCAATGACGGAGAGTCCCCCGATGAGAATCCCTATCGATCCGATATTGGCAAAGCCGCACAGGGCATAGACAAGGATCAGGCGTGTGCGGGGACTGAAACTCTCCACCTCTTCCAACAGCATCAGGTAGGCGATGAACTCATTCGCGATCGTCTTGACCCCGAGCAGGCGGGCCGCCCGAAAGGCCTCATCGAGGGGAACCGCGATCAACACGGCGAAGGGA
>CAYTRP010000302.1:0-5068 GCA_964440195.1 uncultured Candidatus Sumerlaeota bacterium | reverse complement strand
CGGAAATCCTGCGCAAGACCACCAAACAGGTCTTTGCCACAAAACCCAAATTGCCACCAGACCCACAGCTTGATATACTCGCACTTTGGAGCGGCTAATTTTTGGGGAAAGTCCCGCTGACTCGTCTGTGCCATCGTGCGCGGGCGCGTCTTGGCGTTGTTCCCGTACTGCCAGAGAACCGCAAAAAGGCACAAGACTCCCTTTTTGCGCCTTTTGTGTCTTTTTGTGGCCAAAACCACCGCCTGGATTCATTCCTTTGGCTCGGCGGGAGCGAGGCTTCGAATGGTGTTTGAACGGGCTTCCCAACCTGAACGGGAACAATTCCGAGATGTGACCCTCCCCGCCTTTTGTCCCAAACCCCTGCTTGACAGCCCCGCCCGCCGTCCCCACTCTCCCGCTTCCCTCGACTCGGGGGCGGGCTGTCTCCGGCCTCCGCCTGGGTTGAAGGGGTATCTCAAGAGATTCTGGAGAATCCGATGTCCATCACCGCTGATCGCAAGAAGGAAGTCATTGTCGAGTACGCCACCAAGGAGGGCGACACGGGTTCGCCCGAGGTTCAGGTGGCCGTCCTGACCGAACGCATCAATAATTTGACCGAGCACCTGAAAACGAACAAGAAGGACCACCACAGCCGCCGCGGGCTGCTGATGATGGTCGGTCGCCGCAAGAGCCTGCTCGATTATCTGCGCAACAAGGATGTCGAGCGCTATCGTGCCCTGATCGCCCGGCTGGGCCTGCGCAAGTAAGGCCATCCACGTCTTGATTCGGGATCTTCCCATCGCATCAACGCATGACCAGAACCCCAACGATGGCGCCGGGGCCGAGAGATTCGGCACCGGCGTCGCTCCTGCATGCGCGCCAGCCAGACCCCTCCACGCCGTTCATCACGCCCGCCTCGGGATTTTCACCCCTCATCGGACATGCCGCTGTTGCGCATGGCCGCCGATGGGGGATGTGAATTCCGAAGCAGCAAGGGCGCTCTCCGGCCGCGCGGTCTGCCTCATCCCCGACCCATTGCTCAGGAGAGCAGAATCATTATGGCAAAACCAAAGATCGAACAGCGGGAAGGCTTGAACTTCACCGAGACCATCGCCCACGTCCCCTTTGGCGACGGCAAGACCCTCGAGTTGAGCACGGGCAAGTTGGCCAAGCAGGCCAACGGCGCCGTCCTCGCAAGGATCGGCGGCACCGTGGTCCTCGCCGCGGTCGTCATGGACACCAAGGACAGCGAGAAGGACTTCTTCCCGCTCATGGTGGATTACCGCGAGAAGTTCTACGCCTCGGGCCGCATCCCGGGCGGCTTCTTCAAGCGCGAGGCACGCCCCAGCGACAATGAGTCGCTGCGCGCGCGCCTGACCGATCGCACCCTGCGCCCCATGTTCCCCGACGGGTTCAAGCGCGAGATCATCATCTCCATCACGGTCCTCGCCATGGACATGGTGAACCCGGCGGAGATGGTCTCGATGTGCGCCGCCAGCGCCGCGATTCACATTAGCGACATCCCCTTCTCGCAGCCCATCGCGGGCGTGCGCGTCGGCCGCATCGGTGACCGCACCATCGTCAACCCCTCCTTCGAGGAACTCGAGCAACTCGACATGAACCTTATCGTCGCCGGCCACGCCGACGCGATCAACATGGTCGAGGCGGGCATGAAGGAAGTGCCCGAGGCCGACGTCGTTGCCGGACTCGAAGCCGCCCACGCCCAGATCAAGGAAGTCTGCGCCGGGATCGACGCCCTGCGCGCCAAGACCGGAAAGCAGAAGATCGCCTACGAAGTGAAGGGACCCGACGCGGACCTCGTCAAGAAGGTCGAGAAGCTCGCCACCCCGCACCTCAAGGAAATCGCCGTCACCTTCGAAAAGAAGGCCCGCGACAACCGCGTCAAGCAAGCCGTCGAGGAAATCACCGCGTCGCTGGGCGAGGCCTATGCCGAGCGCAAGGGTGAGGTCACCTCCATCTTCCATGACATCGACGAGCGCGAGATGCGCCGCCGCGTCATCAAGGAAGGCGTCCGCGCCGACGGCCGCAAGCCCTCGGAAATCCGCCCCATCTGGTGCGAGACTGACCCCCTCCCCTCCGTCCACGGCTCCTCGGTCTTCACGCGTGGCCAAACCCAGGCCCTCGCCGTCTGCACGCTCGGCACCATCGACGACATGCAGATGATCGACGACATGACGGGAACCTCGCACAAGCGCTTCTTCCTGCATTACAACTTCCCCGGCTTCTCCGTCGGCGAAGCCAAGCCCCCCCGTGGGCCGGGCCGTCGCGAGATCGGCCACGGTGCCCTCGCCGAGCGCGCCGTAGAAGCCGTCCTTCCCCCCAAGGACCAGTTCCCCTACACCATCCGCGTTGTCGTGGACATCCTCGAATCCAACGGCTCCTCGTCGATGGCGACGGTGTGTTCGTCCTCGCTGGCGCTCATGGACGCGGGCGTGCCCCTCACGCGCCCCGTGGCCGGCATCGCCATGGGCCTCTTCGAAGGCGAAAACGGCGGCTACGCCATCGTCAGCGACATCCAGGGCATCGAAGACCACTCCGGCGACATGGACTTCAAGGTCTGCGGAACCGAGAAGGGTCTGACCGCCCTGCAGATGGACATCAAGATCTCGGGCGTCACCAACAAGATGCTCTCCGAGGCTCTCGAGCAGGCGCGCCAGGGACGTCTTCACATCATCGCCAAGATGAATGAATCCGTCACCACGCACCGCACCGAGATGAAGCCCCAGACACCGCGCATGACGCTGCTCAAGGTCCCCACCGACAGCATCCGCGAGATCATCGGCAGCGGCGGCAAGACCATCCGCTCCATCCAGGAGATCACCGGCGCCAAGATCGACATCGAGGACGACGGCACCGTGTACGTGTGCGGCCCCAATGCCGCCAGCAGCGACGCCGCCATCAAGATGATCGACGACATCCTCCGCGAGGTCGAGGAGGGCGAAGTCTTCACCGGCAAGGTGCTCCGCACCCTCGAGAGCGGCGCCATCGTGGAACTGCCCGGCAACAAGGACGGCATGATCCACATCAGCGAACTCGAACACTACCGCGTCGACAAGGTCGAGGACATCGTCAAGGTTGGCGACATCGTCACCGTCAAGGTCGTCGAAGTGGACAAGGCCCGTGGCCGCATCCGCCTCAGCCGCAAGGCACTCCTGCCCCGTCCCGAGGGCGGCGCGCCCGCCGGTGGGGGAGATCGTCCCGAGCGTAGCGACCGTGGAGACCGTGGTGATCGCGGCGACCGTGGCGGAGATCGTAGTGACCGTGGTGGTGACCGTGGCCCGCGCCCCGACCGCGGCGGCGAGCCCTCCTCCGGCGGCCCCGCCCGTCGTCGCCCCCGCCCGCCCCGTGACCGGTAATCAACACATCAACCCACGCGACAAATCACCGGGTCGGCCCTTTGGGTCGGCCCGGTTTTTCATTTTCCCCAAGTCAGCTTCCATCGACAGAATACAAATCGACTCGACATCGAGAACTACACCGACTCCCACTCCTCACGAGTGACGCCGGCCTGCTTCAGCAAGCGCGCCAAGAGCCCAGTGGAAATGCTACCTTCGTGAGGATTTGGAATCCGGACGGTGACGTCTTCCCGCACCATGAACTGATGTTTCCCACCGGAGTAGGGCCCCTCGAAACCGAGTCGACGAAGGGACTGGATCAGAGTCCGCCGCTCGACTGCTCCAAAGTGCGGCATCAGCCAACTTCCTCGATGCTCAGCACGATGCCGTCAACGGCTGGGATCGGAAGTTGCCGCGCGATCCGCAGAAACAGCCACTCCTCCAACACTTCCGCCAACTCGTTGCGCGTCTCCTCCAGCGTCGGTGCGCTCGCAAAGACTCCCTGAAACCCTGGAATCTCGCCGTAAAAAGTGCCATCCTCGGCCAGCAATTCGTAGTGTGCCTGGCTCAGGGCTTTTTCAAGATACTTCACCAGCATGACGCGCTCCTTTTCTTGCCCTGAAAACTCCCTCATTCGTCCGGCACTTTCAACGGTTTTGCAAGAGGACTTGCGTGCACGCAGCATCACGCCGGGGACTCTGTGCTATTCAGCTTTGGAAACGGTCAATTCCCCAGATGTCGTGGAGGGTGGGCGCCCCCGCCCGCCCGGACCGACACAATCACCAATACGTGCTCTACTTCAACTGCGGCAGCACCGCAAAGATCAGCGGCGAGAACGGCAATCCCAACACCAACTGCGCAAACGCGGGCGATGCCAACTCATCCACCCACGGCCGCGGCAGCGCCCCCAAGCGCTCGCTCGCGACGGCATACAACTCACGCGCGAGCGCAATCGCCGCGAGGTGTGGAATGTCCAACTCGTAGGGGCACAGCGTCGCCTTCGCATGAGCGAGCTGCCGCTCCAGGGGCGCATCGGCCACCACGACGATCGGCTTGTCCTCGTGCTCGAGTGCCGTTTGCGTGATGTTCGAGAACGTCGGCTCGCTGCGCTGACGCGCCACGTCCCAACCCCAATGCTTGAGGGGAATGCAAAGCCGGTCCCACGAAGCCTTGGGATCAAAGCCCACCTGCCACTCACGCGGTGTCTTCATGCGCCGCGCGGCGGGGAGCTGGCAATAATCCAGGACCCTTTGCGCGCGCGTCTCGGCGCGCTCCAGCGCCACGGTCGGCGATTCCATGTCCGCCTTCATCGCATCGCCGTGTCGGCCCCACCACCTCGTCACCAGATCCAGGCTGGACTCCTTCCACATCAGCTTGCCGAGATTGCTTTGCACGTTTACAGGGCGCGTCATGTTGTGCGTTTCCGTGCTGCGTTGAGGGAGGATGGGTGCGACGAAGGGTCTGTAAGGGCATCAATGGCTAGCGGCCCGGGGCCCTGCCACGCAATAATTGCAGAAGCACCGATGAAGACGAGGTTGCGCAACACCGTGTTCCAGCCGATCGCGGACTCGCCAAACATCCCGCCAAAACATCCGCAGTCCAACGACAACCCGCGCACCAGGACCGACACGACTGCCAGCGTGAAGGCCGCATACAGCGCCGTCGCCAGCACCGCTGCCTCACGACTCCACGCCCCATACAGCAACAGCAGACCCAGAGTGAGTTCCGCCCAG
>CAYTRP010000301.1:0-5073 GCA_964440195.1 uncultured Candidatus Sumerlaeota bacterium | reverse complement strand
AGGAACTCCGTCAGCAAGACGGGCTCGCTCTTTCCCTTGGCAAACCCGGGCGCCGTCGCGCTCGCGATCAACACGCGCGGCTGGTCCAGTGGAATGCCATCGAATTGAAAGAGCCCCCCGGCATCCGTCGTCGCGCGAAACGGCTTGGTGTCGATGCGCGCTCCGCCGGAGACCGATGGTGAGTTGTAGAGTCCCACCTCGGCGCCCGCGACCGGATTGCCAACCCCGTTTGTGACCTGGCCGATGATGGTCCCCCCCCTGCTCAAGAGCAGCGTCACGGGATCCACCGACTCCCTCGCAACCGCCCCCGGCCCCGGAAATTTCAGATAACCCGTGGCGGTTGCCTCCAGGGTATACAATCCGTAAGGAAGGTTCTCAAATGAAAAAGCCCCGAAGCTATCCGTGTTCGCCGTCGAGTTCTTCCCCTGCAGGAAGCTCGGCCCGATTCGGCTGGACAACTTCACCTGGGCCATCGGGACCCGGTCGCCCGTGTTCCCATCCGCGACAATGCCGGAAATCGACCGGCCCGGGTAGATCGAAAAGTCGATGTTTGGGGTCGTCGCCCCCAGTTTGACATTCACGCCGAGCCGTGGCTCGCTCGTAAGGGTGTCGCTCGAGATCGAGATGTTGTAGCTTCCCGCCGGCAGGTTCTCGAAGACGTAACGTCCTCCCTGTCCCGTTGACGTGCGCGACTGCGCCGGAAACGTGCCCGCGTTCGACATCAGCAGGAGCCCGATTCCCGACTCGGACACCCCCGTTGCGAAATTCCTCACGATCCCGGTGATCGCCCCCCCGCTTTGCAGGGTGATGACATTCTCCATCCGGCCCGCGGGAACCTCCAACGGTCCGGCGGGCGCGAAATTCGCCGCCTTCACGCTCAGCAGGTATGTCCGCGTGCTGCGAAGCCCGGACAAGCGGAACCGGCCGTCGGCGACCGTTTGGGTCACGCCCTTGAAGCTCTCGACCAGCGGATCCCTCAGCGTGACTTCCGCATTGGCAATGGGGCGTCCGGACACGGTTCGCACGATGCCGCCGATCGATGCCCCAGGCTCCAGCGATATGGTGACCTCGCGCGCCTCGTCCTTGTTCAGGGTCAACTCCAGCCGCTCCGGCGCAAAGCCCTCCAGACGCACATAGACCGCATTGAATCCCACCGCTGCCTGGGTGAACTGGAAGCGCCCATCCTTTGACGTCAGCGTCTCTTCATAGGGAATGTCCTTGCGCACGACCCGCTGGTCTTCCGCCGAGACCGTCAGCACCCGCTGCATCAAAATCACTTCGGCATTCTCGAGCGCAAGACCCAGGGTTGTCTGAACCAGCCCCGAGAGCTTCGTCCCGGTCTGGAGCATGACCTCGATCCCCTCGGTCAGCTTCTCGGATACCACCACAATTCCACCCGCGACGCCTGCCGCGTACTCCGGATGCTTGGCCGTGATTTCCCAGGAACCGGGCGGAACCCGATCAAGGCGAAATATCCCGTCCCTTGTGGTCTCCGCCTCCAGCTTTGGCCCCTTCTTTCCCCCTTCCACCAGATTCTCGAATTTCAGGCGAACGATGGCCGCCGTGATCGGCTGCCCTTGCGGAGAAACCACCTGGCCAGCGAGCATTCCCGGAACGGCCGCCATCGCCACCTCAATCGGTTCGGGGCCCTTTTCCTCGGGGATGGGCGTCGGCTCGGGGGTCGGTGTCGGTGTAACCTCCGGCTCCACCAGCACCTCTTCAGCCGATTTCCCCGCGCCCGGAATCGCTCGCTGGGCGATTTCCGGAGCCAAATCCCTCACCGACCGGCTGCCCGGCTGGGGACGACTCCTCTCCGTCAAAATCAGCCCCACCATCACGATTGCCGCCGCAATCATGAGCAGCACAAAGATGGGCGGTGATTCGCGTGAAGACATCCCGTAAGGATCCGGCAGGAGTTTCTGAATGGCGTCGCAAAAGGGAGAGGCGGCCTGTTTGACAACGCCATTGCTGTCAATGTTCCATCCCGGCGCCGGACAACAACAACCGGATTCCCCGAAAAGGTTGACCGGCTGTCTGGGCGAAGGAGCGGCTTGATAGCCAAGGAGAAGCCTTCGGCCTGCTACCAGCCGGGTGCATTCTCTCCCCCGGGAACCGCCCAAGTCACGCGAAAACAAGGTTTGACCGGGTGGTCATTCAATTCCCTACACTCCTATTTCAAGCGGTCGACCTCCTTTCCCGATTCACGGGACGCCACCATCATGCGGGATATGCGTGCCATCTTCAGCGATCTCTTCTCGCTGTTCGCCAATATCCAGCCCCATGATCTGGTGGACATTCTCCTCCTCTCGCTGGTCTTCTTCCTCCTCCTCAACATGATTCGCCAGTCGCGCAGCCAGGTGGCCCTGCGCGGCATGATCATCGTCCTCGTCACCGCCTCGCTCCTCTACCTGACCACCCTCGTCGCCGACCTCAATGCCATGAAGGCCCTCATGGACCGCGCATGGGTCGTCATCGTCCTGATCTTCCTCATCGTCTTCCAAAACGAGTTCAAGAAGGGGCTCACCGAATACGGCAGGCTCCCCATTTTCCGCGCCCTCTTCCGGCAGGAACGCACTCCCATCGAGGAAATCATCAAGGCCGCGAGCCGTCTGGCGGAAAAGCAGGTCGGTGCCCTGATCTGTATCGAGCGCAGGACCTCCCTGCGCACCATCGCCGAGACCGGGACGCCCATCGACGCCGTCGTCTCCGCCGAACTCCTTCGCACCATTTTCTCCATGTACACGCCCCTCCACGACGGTGCCGTGCTTATCCGCAGCAACCGCGTCGCCGCGGCAGGCTGCCTTTTGCCGCTGACCAGCCAGGCCCTCTCGTCCGACCTGGGCACCCGCCATCGCGCCGCCGTTGGCCTCGCCGAGGAAACCGACGCCGTCGTCGTCGTCGTCTCCGAGGAAACAGGCGTCATCTCCCTCGCCGTCGACAGCACCATCCAACGCCCCGAGACGGCCGAGTCGCTCCGCCAAAAGCTGCGCGAACTCCTCGCCGTGGAAGAGGAGGAATTCGATGCCGATAATGAGTAGGGGCCTCTCCGGCGAAATCAGCCTCGTGATCTTCTCCCTTCTTCTCGGACTGATTTTCTGGGCCATCGTCAAGCAGCAGGAGACCGTCAGCCAGACGATCCTCGTGCCCGTCATCGTCGACAATCAGCCCGAATTCATTGAATTCGACGGCTTTGAACCCTCCAACGTCGCCGTCAAGTTCACCCTCAGGACCGGTGACGAGACGCTGGCGCGCGATCCCGGACGATTTCGCATCATCATCGACGCGGCCGCCCTGCGAAACCGCGTCGCGGTCAGCGAAAGCTTCGTCGAGTACCCCATCGACGTCACCCGCGACATGCTCGAGTTCCCGGAGCGGCTTACCTTCTCCAGCTTCGACGACTCCCCGGCGCGGGTCACTTTTCGCGCCCGGCCCCGAATCGCCCGCGTCCCCGTCACCCCCAACATCATCAACGTCGGCTCGCCCGCCGAAGGCTACCGGGTGGACCTCGACAAGATCCAGATCGACCCCCCGGAAGTCCT
Source organism: uncultured Candidatus Sumerlaeota bacterium (assembly GCA_964440195.1). GTDB lineage: Bacteria > Sumerlaeota > Sumerlaeia > SLMS01 > JAHLLQ01 > CAYTRP01. The sequence continues at coordinate 1,534 of CAYTRP010000301.1, read as the reverse complement.
CGTGGCTGTTGACGAAATCCGGCAGATGCTTGCCCTGCGCAGCCAAATCCGCATCTCCACCGAACCCATTGACGTGGGGGGGCGTCGCGAGCAAGTCTCGGGCCTTTACGCCCTTGTCATGAGTTCCGAACAGGGGTTCTTTCCGGTTCCCGGTCAGGCCGCTCCCAGCGTCGAAGTCATCATCCCAATTCCTGAAATCCAGACCCAGCGCGTCTTCTCGGATCTGCCAATCCGTTATCAGCCCATTTCCGCCTCTGTCCGGGCCCTTCTCGATCCCCCAACGGCCACCGTTACCATCGACGGCCCACAGTCCATCGTCCAAGAACTCCTCCCCGAGGACATTCTACTGTTCCCCAGACCCGTGGCCTTCCTCGACGAGGAGCAGGTTGGGGAAATCGTCGACACCTCGCTTGAAGTTCGCTTTAGTTCGAGATTCGTCAACAATGCCGACAAACTCAAGCCGGCAATCATCGCCCCGAGCCTTGTAAAGATTCGGTTTATCCCCCTGGAAACCAAGCCACCCCTCTCCCAGGCAGGTCCACCGGACTTCAATCCCTTTCGCCCATCAGCCCAACTAGGGATTGACCCCCATCCTTCCAATGCCACGTCTGACACCCCGTCCGTGGCCCCTCCCACGTCGGATGCCCCCCCGGAACGGACAGACGAAGAAAACACAGAGAACCGCCAACCCTCGGAAAATTCGTCCAAAGAAGATGCTTTACCCTCGGACGCGATACCGGTGGAAGATAATCGCGAGGAGGAGGGAGACCAGGCACTTTGACAGGTGTCTCCTTCAAAGCCCACAAAGTGACAACCTCCAGCCTACGAATTCTCGTCATTAGTGGCGACCACGGAGTCCCCGCTTTTGGGCGAAAGGGATCCTCGGCACACCTGCGTGGTTTGATCGGTGGCCTCCGCCAGGAGGGGGCCGACGTCGTCCTTGCATCCGCCAACTCCGAGGGCGATCGCCGCGAGGACGAGGACTTCCACCTCGTGCGGCTTCCGCGCCCCACTTCCCGCTACATCGGCATGGATGGCCGCTGCGTCCTGTCGGACTACTTCGCGAACTCGGCACTGCGCAATGTCGTCATGCGCTTCCGCCCCCACGTCGTCTATGAGCGCAGCTCGCTCTATTTCCATGCGGGCGATCGCATTGCCCGCTCCTTCCAACTCCCACGCATCCTCGAGGTGAACACCCTGCTGGCCGAGGAACTCTCGGAACGCCTCAAGCTCCCCGGGTGGGCCGCGCTCTCCGAGACGAAGCTCCTCAAGAGCGCCCGCAACATCGCCGCCATTTCAGAGGTCATGCGCGAGCGATTGGCGAGGGATGTCCAGACCGAGGCGGACATTCGCGTCTTCAGCATGGCGGTCGATCCACGCCTCTTCCGCCACCGGGGGCGACGCGCCATTGTGCGCTCCCGCCTCAAGATCGAAAGCGACGTTCCCTTCATCGGCTTCATCGGGTCGATGAACCACTATCATCGGCCGGGACGCTTCGTGACCCTGATCCAGGATCTCGCGGAAAGATGGAAGA
>CAYTRP010000300.1:4357-5080 GCA_964440195.1 uncultured Candidatus Sumerlaeota bacterium | reverse complement strand
GTGCAGCGACATGATTCACCACGCGGGGGGCATCGCCGCGATTGCCCACGCGGGCATTTGGAACCAGTATGACCTGATCCCCGTGCTGGTGAAGATGGGACTCGATGGCGTGGAGGTGTGGCACAGCGCGCATTCGCCGCGGGAGAGCGACCGGCTGGAAGAGATCGCCGACCGCTTCGGCCTCGCGAAATCCGGCGGGTCGGATTGCCACGGGAAGCTGGGCGGGCGCCAGGAACTGCTGGGGACCATTGGACTGGATGAAATGAGGTGGAAGAAATTGAAGTCGAGGATGACAAGTCCCGCGCATCGCTGATGTCGGCGACACTCCCCAAGAAGGCTGCGTGATGGCCACAAGCCGGCTGGACCCCGCCCATATCCGGACGATCCTCGAGACCGCCGCCGACGGCATCCTTGTGTTCGACGGCGAGGGGCGGATCATCTTCTTCAACCGGGCGGCCGAGGGGATCTTTGGGGCCTCGCAGCAGGAGGCCGTCGGCCGCCATGTCTCGGAATTCATCCCCGAGGCGTTTCACGACCCGGAGGGGAACGAGATCCGCTTCGCCTTTCCCGAGGCCCACGCGCTCGGCCAGGAACTCGCGCACGAGAGCCTCGGCATCCGGCACGACGGGTCGCGCGTGGCGCTGGAGCTCGACATGGGCACTCAGGCGGTGTCGCAGACCATCCAGACCTCCTATGAGATCGCCCGCGCGCTCAACATCACCG
>CAYTRP010000300.1:0-4347 GCA_964440195.1 uncultured Candidatus Sumerlaeota bacterium | reverse complement strand
GGTCGCGCGTGGCGCTGGAGCTCGACATCAGCGAGGTCCCCGCCCGGGATGGCGTGACCTACACGGCCATCGTTCGCGACGTGACGCACCAAAAGCGCCAGTCGCTGCTGCAGGGCGCGCTCCTGCAGATCGCCGAGGCCGCCACCGACGTCGAGGACCTCGATTCCCTCTATCCCAAGATCCACCAGGTCGTCTCGACGATCATCGACACCACGAACTTCTACATCGCGCTCAAGGAGGAGGGGAACGCGACCTACTCCTTCCAGTACCGCGTGGACCAGAGCGACGTGATCTATGGCCGCGAGCCGCTCTCGCTGCCGGCCAGCCTCACCGACTATGTCTGGCGCCAGGGGCACTCGGTGCGCCTCGACGATGCGTTGTACCGCGACCTTGTGCGCCGCGAGGAGATCCACGCCTACGGAAAGCCGGCGGTGAGCTGGCTCGGCGTGCCGCTGATCGCCCATGGCGAGAAGATCGGCGTCATGACGGTGCAGAGCTACTCGCCCGAGTCGCGCTACACGGCCGAGGACGAGCGCTTCATGGGGTTCGTGTCGAGCGAGGTGGCACGCGCGGTGCAGCATCGGCGCAACCAGGAGACCCAGCGCCAGTACACGGCCGCGGTGGAGGTGGCGCGCGACCGGATTCAGGACCAGGCCGAGTCCCTCGCGCGGCAGGCGCACGACCTCGAGGAGGCGCGCGACTCGGCGCAGGCCGCCACGCGCGCCAAAAGCGAGTTCCTCGCCAACATGAGCCACGAGATCCGCACGCCCATGAACGGCATCATCGGCATGGCGGGCCTGCTGCTCGAAACGCCGCTGACCGGCGAGCAACGCGAGTACGCCGGGATCATCCGCCGCAGCGCCGACTCGCTGTTGGCGATCATCAACGACATCCTGGATTTTTCGAAGGTCGAGGCACGCACGCTGGAGCTGGAGTCCGTCGAGTTCGACCCGCGCGTGATCGTGGAGGAGGTCGGCGACCTGCTGGGCCCGCGCGCCGAGCAAAAGGGATTGGATTTCCTGATCGACGTGGGCGAGGGCGTGCCGGGACGCGTGCATGGCGACCCGGGCCGGCTGCGCCAGGTGCTGCTGAACCTCGCGGGAAACGCGGTCAAGTTCACCGCGAGCGGCCACGTGCTCGTCAGGCTCGAGCGCCTGAAGGGCGATGGACCAAGGGTGCGCCTGCGCTTCTCGATCATCGACAGCGGCATTGGCATTCCCGAGGATCGCCGCGACCGGTTGTTCAAGTCCTTCTCGCAGGTGGACAGCTCGACGACGCGCCAGTTCGGCGGCACCGGCCTCGGCCTGGCCATCTCGCAACAACTCGTCGAGGCCATGGGGGGGCAGATCGCGGTCGAGAGTCGCATGGGCGACGGCTCGACGTTCCAGTTCGAGCTGGAACTGGACGCGGCGGTGGTGGGCGAGCGGCGGCGCGCGCTCGCATCCCTGTTCGCGGGGCGGCGCGCGCTGGTGGTGTCGTCCGGGCGGCAAGCCAGCGAGACCCTTGCGGGCATGCTTCGCCGGTGGGGCTTTGAGGTCGTCGCGGCATCGAACGAGGAGGAAGCCATCGGGATCATGGGTCGCGAGGCGGCGGCGGATCGCCCGTTTGACGTCGCGCTGTTGGATGACCGCCCCGCGGTTCTGCTCGCGGGGGATGTCGCGCGGCGCATTCACGGCGATCCCGGCCTCGGCGCGACGCGCATCGTGCTGGTGATCTCTCCGGGCCGGCGCCCCCCGGCGGGGTTCCTGCTGGATTGGGGCGTGTCGGCGCTCTTGTCCAAGCCGCTGAAGCCGACGAGCCTGCTCTCGCTGTTGGCGGCGGTGCTCGACGTCGCAACGGAAACGTACACGGCCATTCCTTCTCCTCGCCTGCATCGCCGCCATCGCCTGCGGCCCGAATGGAACCAGCGCCTGCGCGTGCTCGTGGTGGAGGACAATCCCGTCAACGCGAAGGTCGTGGAGCGCCTGCTTGGCCAGGCGGGATACGCACTCGACGTCGTCGCCAACGCCGACGAGGCCATCGAGGCGTTTGCGCGCACGCGCTACGACCTCGTGCTCATGGACCTGCAATTGCCCGGCATGGATGGCATCGAGGCCACGCGCCGCCTGCGCGCGATGGAGGCCCCGGGGACGCGCGTGCCGATCATCGCGAACACCGCGCGCGCCACGGGCGATGATCGCGCGCGGTGCCTTGAGGCGGGCATGGACGCGTTCCTCGCCAAGCCCCTGGATGCGGAGAGGCTGCTGGGCTCCCTGGAGCCCTTCCTTCCGCCCGAGGCCGTTGACCATGTCGCCACCGAGGAACCCGCCGCGCTCGTGGCGACCAATCCCGAACTGGCGGCGGTGCGCACCATGGCCGCCGATGACCCGGGGTTTGAGCAGGAACTCGTGTCCCTATTTCTGGAGACGGGCGCGCAGGACCTCGACAAGGCGTCGGTCGCGATCGACGAGGCCCGGTTCGACGACGCCCGCGGGGCGTTGCTGGAACTCGCCGGGTCCGCGGAAAGCCTCGGATCCGTGACCCTGGCAAGTGCCTCGCGCGAGGCCTCGCGCGTGGTGGGGCGCGCGAGTTCGCTGGTGGTCGAGCGCGAGTTCGAGCATGTGCAGTCGGAGTTTCGCCGCCTGGTGCTGCAGTTGGAGTCGATCGCTCCGATCAGCGACCTCGCCCACGCCACCGAGGGGAAACGCGCGGCGGGGGACCTGATGACGGCATGGCGCGGGCGCGTGCTCGTGGCCGAGGACGATCCGGTGTCGCGCCACCTGCTGCAGCGCTACCTCGAGCGCTGGGGATGCCAGGTGCTTCTCGCCGCCAACGGGCGCGAGGCCCTCGAAATCCTGCGCCTGGATCCCTCCATCGCGTTCCTCGTGACGGACTGGATGATGCCCGAGATGGACGGGTTGGAGTTGGTCCGGCGCGCGCGCTCCTTCCCCCGCCGCGATTACCTGTTCACGATCATGCTGACGGCGCGCGCGGATCGCTCGGACTTTCTGGAGGGGATGAAGGCGGGCGCGGATTCCTTCCTGGCCAAGCCCTTCGACGCGAGCGAGTTGCTCGCGCACCTGAACGTGGGCGGGCGCATCGTGGACCTCGAACGCCAGTTGGGCGAGAAGCTCGCCGAGATCACCGCCGCCCACGAGCGCATCAAGGACGACCTGCGCGTCGCCGCGCGCATCCAGACGTCGCGCCTGCCGCGCGAGCGACCCGTGTACCCGCGTGCCGCCTTCGATTGGGTCTTCGATTCCTGCGATGCCGTTGCAGGCGACATGTTCAACATCATCCCCATCGACCAAAGGCGCGTGGCCGTCTACGTGCTCGACGTTTCGGGCCACGGCATCCAGGCGGCGTTTCTTTCCGTGACGCTCAGCCGCGTGTTCAGCCTCGGCGCGGATGGGACGGAGTTCCTGCGCCACCAGGAGGGCCCGAGGGCGCGCGAACTCAAGCGGCCATCGGAAGTCGCGGCGGAGCTGAACCGCCGGTTTCCGATGAACATCGAGATCTCGCAGTTCTTCACGGTGCTCTACGGGATCGTCGACATGCACGAGCGCACCTTCACCTATGTGAGCGCGGGGCACCCGGCGCCCCACATCATCTCGGGGGGAAAGGCGGACATGCACGACGGCGACGTCGGACCCGCCATCGGAATCCTCGAGCACGCCCGCTACACGGACAATGTCGTGAGGTTGCAGCGCGGCGACCAGGTCGTGATGATGACCGACGGCATCGAGGAGACGCTGGATCCCGGCGGGGACGAGTTTGGAATCCCACGCGTGCGGGCAAGCCTGGGGCGCGGCGCGGCGGGGGGCGTCGGCGGATCCATCAAGGCGCTGCGCGAAGACGTGCGCGCGTTTTCTCAAGGCGCCCCGCAAACCGATGACATCACCATCATCGGGTTCGAGATCACCGGATAAGGCGGAAACCGGCGGAGGGATGATCCGTCTCCCCCCCACCCGGAACGCGGCGTCGTCACAGGTCGCCAAGGTCCACGCGCACCCGCTCCATCCGCCGGGCGCGACCGTCCATCGGATCCACCTCCACAAACGCCCCGCACACCCGCACGTCCCGCGCCGCCGCCACCTCGAACCGCTTCGGCCGCAACGTCATCATCGCCTCCAACACAATCTCCCGGTCCGCCCCGATGATCGAGTCGTAGGGCCCCGTCATCCCCGTGTCCGTGATGTACGCCGTCCCGTGGGGCAAGATCCGCTCGTCCGCCGTCTGGATGTGCGTGTGGGTCCCAAACACCGCGCTCACCTGCCCATCCAGAAACCACCCCATCGCCACCTTCTCGCTGGTCGTCTCCGCATGGAAATCGACGACGATGAGGGGGGTGCTCTTGCGCGCCTGGGT
>CAYTRP010000299.1:0-5089 GCA_964440195.1 uncultured Candidatus Sumerlaeota bacterium | reverse complement strand
GGATGCCGCCGCCGGGCAGCAACGCGGAGATGGCGGCTTTGAGAACGTCCTACGGGTGGCGTCGTCCGCTCCATGAACCAACCGCGTGCCGTCAATGTCGAGTTCCCCCTTTGGATAGGGCGAAGCGGTCTCCCGGGGCACCTCGCGGAAACCTGCAAGACCCCGAATGCATGGCTTTTGTTTCGAACCATCGTCGAGCAGGACATGATGACCAACCGCCAGCCCGGGACCGTCGAGATCTCGCTGCGGGAAATCGAAACGCTCACGGGATTGACGGCGGTCCAGGCCGGCGCGGCTGCGCGCAAGCTTCGCAAGGCGGGCGTGCTTCGCTACTTCGTCCCCGACAACGAGGAAGAGCCCGCGCTGTTCCAGGTCATCACGCCCCTCGTCACGCCCGTGCCCTGGACGGATGTGCGTGAGCGCGAGGCCGCGCTTCGGTCCGCTCCGGACCATGCCTTTCGATACGCGAAGGAATCCTCGGAAGCGTCCCCCCCGGATGCGGGCTCGCCCAAGGCCGATGACCGGGTGCGCGAGGTCACCGACATGTACCTCGACCTGGTGTCCATGAAGCTGAACACCTTCGTGCTCGATGAAATCCGGCTGATCGCGATGCGTTACGACATGGCGCTGGTCCGAAAGGTCTTTGCCCGGGCCCGCCAGAAGGAAGTCCAGTCCCTCGCCTGGATACTCAAGGAAGTGCGGCGGGAAATGGAAGTCGAGAAGGCGCGGACAAGGGAGAAGAAGTCGGGCGAGGCGGGATGAAACGGCCGGCGAGGGTCAGAATCGCTGTTGGCGATCCTTCATGACATCCTCGCGCCGCTTCAGGTTTCCCTGCACCAGGTTGATGGAGCCGATGCGCACGATCCCCTTTTGATAGATCGTCGTCCCCTGCAAGCGCCCGTTGATCGCCTCCAGGCTGTTTGCCTTCGGCGCGGGTTCCGTCCCGTTGATCTGGAGTTGCGCCTGGACGTTTTGCAGGAGCCGCTGCGGTTCGAATGGCTTCGTCAGGTAGAGGCTCGCGCCGACCCGGTAGCCGTGCTTGATGTCGCGGGTGGTGTCCTTGGCGGAGAGGATGATGATCGGCAATTCGCGCGTGCGGGGACTGCGCTGGAGCATCTCCGCGAGCTGGAAGCCGGAAATCTTGGGCATCATGACATCGAGGATCAGGAGGTCGGGCTCGAAGAGCGCGATCATTTCCATGACCTCCATGGGATCGGAGAGGGTCAGGACGTCGTAATCGTCCTCGAGGGCGAGGCGAACCAACTCGAGGAGGTCCTGCGAGTCGTCAACCGCAAGGATTCGACGCCGTTGCTCGCTCATGAAGGGGGCTCCTTGTTGGTCTGCAAATCCATTCAGGCCATTCTGCCGCCAAGGTACAAGACCAGAATGACGCCTCCGACAACGATCCGGTAAACTCCGAACGGGGACATCCCGACGCGCTTGACGACGGTCAGGAACCCGGCAATCGCGGCCCAGGCCACAAGAAAGGCCACAAGGATTCCCAGGGGAATGGTGACGGCGCTCCCCTCGATGGCCATCAACTCCCCGCGACTCCTGTAAAGGCTGTAAAGCGTGGCCGCGCCCAGCGTGGGAATCGCGAGCAGAAACGAAAAGTCGGCCGCGAGGGGATTCGTGAATCCCCGCAGTTGGGCGCCGACAATCGTCGTCATCGAGCGCGACGTTCCCGGGATGAGGGAGAAGCACTGGGCCGCACCCACGACAAGGGCATCAAGTGGCCTGATGTCATCAATGTCCCGAAGAGTACCCTTCTCCGGTCGCACGATCTTCTCGACGGCAATCATCACAACGCCGCCCACGATGAGGGCCATCGCGACGGTAAAGCTGTTGAACAAATGGTCCTCGATGGCGCTCTTGAGGAGAAGCCCGACGCAGGCGGCAGGGAGGAAGGCGATGAACAGGTTCAGCAACAACCTTCGGCCCGCCGCTTCGCCCCTCGTCACGCCACGAAGCATGGATCGAATGCGTTCGCGATAGGGGATGAAGACGGCGGCGATGGCGCCCACCTGGATGCCGACGAGGTACGGATCGATCTCGTCGGACAGGCCGAGAGCCTCCTTCGCCAGGATCAGGTGCCCCGTGGATGAAACGGGGAGGAACTCCGTCAGTCCTTCGACGATGCCAAGGAGGATTGCCTCAAGAATTGTCATGGGTGATCGGTTGGGTGAGTGGGATTGGGGGCGGGACCGGGTGGGCGGTCAGCCCCCCATGCGAACACGAACAAGGGTCAGCAGGCTCGCCACGCCATCGCCCCAATAGACCTTCTTCCCCTCGGCCCGTCCCCGGGGAAAATAGGAAATGGGAATCTCGTGGATGCGAAACCCGGCGAGGACCAGGCGCGCGGTCAGTTCGACCGTGAAGGCGAATTCGTTGTTGCGGATGGTCATGCCGCGCAGGCAGCGGCGCCGGAAGACCTGGTAACAGGTCTCCACGTCGGTCAGGCGGTGGCCGCGCAGCTCGCGCGCGAGGAGGACGTTGATGGCGAGGTTCATGACCTTGTTCCCCCAGTATTGCAGGAACGTCATGGCCGGTCGCCCGCGCAGGAACCGCGAGCCAAAGACGACGTCGGCCCTTCCAGATTCGATGGGCTCGATGAGCGCGGGATAATCGTTGGGATCGAGTTCGAGGTCCGCGTCCTGGAAGATGATGAGGTCGCCCTTGGCCGCGCGCAGGCCCACCTTGAGGGCGTTGCCGCGTCCCCGGCGCTCGTCCTGGTAGATGACACGGGTGCCGGCCACCTTCTCCTGCTCGCGAAGAAGCTCGCGCGTTCCGTCCTGCGAGTTGCCGTCCACCACGATGATTTCCTTCTCGACGGGCGAGCGGCGCACCTTGTCGAGGAGGACGTCGATGGTGCGCACCTCGTTATAGACGGGAACGATGACGGAGATCTTCACGGTTCGGTCCGGTTGGGGGAGAGGGGTTGGATCTCGAACAGCAGGCTGGGTGGGACGCCGGGCGAATGGGCAAAGAGCAACAACTCCTCCTCGGACAGGAGCTGGGCCGCGGGGACGAGGCGATAGTGGTTGAGCAATTCCCGGATCACCAGTGCGTCGAGGTCCGTGATGAAGACCGGCACCTTGCCGAGGTTCGGATCGATGACGCCATGCCGGACGGCGTCGACATGGTCCTTGAGGGTGAATTGGGTAAAGTGTCCGGGCGTGGAGAAGACGGTGCGCCCAGCGGCGTCCGGCCGGTGCGGGGGCATCATGCGATCATACCACTCGTACCGCAGGAAATTAATCCCGACGACCAACAGGTCCGCGCGGCGGCCCTCGCTGTGTTGCGCGTACCACAGGGGATAGAGATCATAGTCGCTGTGGGTAAGGATCATGGCGTTGGGAGTTGCCGCGGCCAGGACCCGCTCGGTCCAGGCCGCGCCGATGTCGGCGTTGGCCCGGTAAAGTGGAAGCGCGGACAAGGCCGAGGCGCAGACGAGCACGCCGGGAACGACCCAGTGGCGATGGGGCGTGATGGGAGAAGAGGATTCATCGCGCCACGCGACAAGCAACAGTGTCCCAAATCCCGTCGCGAAGAAGGGGAGCAGCGTCACGAGAATCCCCAGATGATAGTCTTCGATGTCGGGAATGTTGTAGAGGAGGACAAACGCCGCCTGAAGGAGCGTGGCCATGAGCAGCGTCAGCGCCGTCATGCGCTGGAGCTTCCACCAATCCAGGAACCCGCGCGAGGCGATCCCCGCGAAGACGATTCCCAGAAGGCCGGCGACGGAGCCCGCGAAGGGTCGTCCGGTCTGTGGGCCACCAAGGAACTGACCGCCAAGACTGCGCAGCATGTCCCATGTCCGCCGGGCCGCGAACGGCAGCCAGGTCTCAAGCGTGAAGAACTCATTGAGTCCGGCTCGAAGAAACTGGCGCTCGCGATACTCGCCCCCCCGGATCATCCACAGGATGGCATCGAGCGACTGGGCATCCCCCCAATTGATGGCGGGAGACGCCGCCGCGCGAACCGGCACCAGCAGATAGGGCGAAAGCCCGGCTGCAAAGGCCACGGCCGTGGAGGGCACGATCAGCGCAGCGGATCTCGGCGCGGCAAGGATCGCCTGCAATGCCCGCCAGGCGAGGAGCGGGCCTGTGCAAAGCGAGGTGAGATGATTGGTCGCGGCGATGCCCTGGAGCAGCGAGGCCGCCAAAAGAACGGAAAGCGAGAGTGGCTTGTCCGGGCGAGGGGCGAGAAGCAGGACGAGGGCGGCGAGGAAAAGTGCGTTGAGCGCGTACACTTCGACGACGGTCGCCGCGTCGAGAAAACTGAACGAGAGGGCAAAGGCCACCGCAAGGAGGTCGGCCGTCAGGACCGCGCGCGGCGAGGGACCCGCCAACGCGAGGCGCACGGCACTTCCAATCATCGATCGGACCAATCCCACAGCCACTGCGATGAAGGCCGCACAGAGGAGAGCCGCGCGGAAGTAGGCGCCCTCGCCCGTGGCGATGGGCGAAAGAAGCGTGGTCAACGTTGGATAGCCGGATGGATGCGCGACACCCGCAACGGCGGCCGTGGCGACGATTTCCATTCCGTCGCCAAAGACCGGATACCGGGCGGCGAACACTGCATGGAACACGAAGGCGCCGAGGGCGATGGCGGCGGCGCGCACCCTGTCCGAACGCGGGGAGGTCACTTCCAGCCCCGCACGCGATAGATAGTCGTGGTGAATTCCTGCCACTCGTAGCGGAACTGCCAGGCGAAAGGATTCTGGTTGGTGTACGACGGGCGCGACATGTTGTCGGGGAGCAATGGCAGGAGCCGCGCATGGGCCGGGTTTCCCGGATGCTCGACGATTTCGAGGTCGTAGAACTGCGAAAGGTAGGCCACCTGCCTCTCCTCGCCGTACACGTCGGACAGGATAAGGAGCGTGCCGGGGGGCATTCGCGACAAGGGGGGCTGCACCCGCCCGTCGCGCGTGATGGTGACCTGCTGCGGACCGAGAAACTCGACGGGGCGATCGGCGAAGAAGCGCGCCTTGGTGGCCTCGATGGCCGGGCTGCCCTGGCGCTCGGCCCGGTAACGTTCGTTCGTGTAGATGGGGGTTCCGGGATCGGCGATGGAGGCGGCGATTCGC
>CAYTRP010000298.1:0-5096 GCA_964440195.1 uncultured Candidatus Sumerlaeota bacterium | reverse complement strand
TCGTTCGGCTTTATGGGGTTAGGAAATTTGGCGCTCTATATTGGGGAAGGTCCTCGCCCCACCTACCGATTGACATTCGGGAGGGGGGGATTTGCCCTGTCGGACCCCGGGATTGCACTCCCGGGCCAGACTGCCCACGGACCGCGCCCGCCTGCCCATGAAACGCACCGAAAACCTTCGCATCGACGCCAAGATCCCCCTCGTCTCGCCCGCCACGCTCAAGGCGGAGCTGCCCCTTACCGAGGACGTCGCCACCCTGGTCACCCACGCGCGCGCGACCATCGAGCGCATCATCCGGGGCGAGGACCCGCGCTTCATGGCCATCGTCGGGCCGTGCTCGATTCACGACGAGCAGATGGCCATCGAGTACGCCGAGAAGCTCGCGCCCCTCGCCCGCCAAATGGCCGACCGCTTGTTCATCGTGATGCGCGTCTATTTCGAAAAGCCGCGCACGACGGTGGGGTGGAAGGGCCTGATCAACGACCCGTTGATGGACGACTCGTTCCAGATCCACGAGGGGCTGCGGCGCGCGCGGCGCATCCTGTTGCGCGTGGGGCAGTTGGGCCTGCCCGCCGGGACGGAGATGCTGGAGCCCATCACGCCGCAATACATCGCGGACCTGGTGAGTTGGGCCAGCATCGGCGCGCGCACCACCGAATCGCCGACGCATCGCCAGATGGCCAGCGGGCTCTCGATGCCGGTCGGCTACAAGAATTCGACCGACGGCACCATCGACAACGCGGTGAACGCGATGCTCTCGGCGCAGATGCCGCACCATTTTCTGGGCGTGGACGAGGGCGGGTTGACCTGCATCATCCGCACGAAGGGGAACGACGCGGGGCACCTGATCCTGCGGGGCGGGAAGAACGGCCCGAACTATGACCGCGACACGGTGCACACCGCGACCGAGTTGCTGCGCAAGGAGGGCCTTCAGGTGGGGGTGATGATCGACTGCAGCCACGCGAACTCTTACAAGGATTACAGGCGGCAGGAGGAAGTCTGGCGCGACGTCGTCGCGCAGCACCGCGAGGATTACCACCGCATCATCGGGGGCATGCTCGAGAGCAACCTGGTCGAGGGGAAGCAGAACCTCGGCAGCGATCCCTCGCAGCTCCGCCACGGGGTCTCCATCACGGATGGTTGCATCGGGTGGGAGCAGACGGAAACGCTGCTGCAGTGGGCCTATGAGTCCATCACTCCCCCGGCGGTGGCGGTTTGATGGAGGACACCGCGAAGGTTTTGGGCGAGGGCCATTGGCTGCGGTTGATGAGCGACCGGGGCTGGGAATACGCCGAGCGCCATCGCGGCAATACGGCCGTTGTCATCGCGGCGGTCACCCCGCAGGGGAACGTCCTCTTCGTCGAGCAGGTGCGCATTCCGCTGGGCGGGCCGGTCATTGAGTTTCCGGCGGGATTGGTGGGCGACATCGACGGCCAGGAAAACGAGGACCCCGCGCTGGCCGCCGCGCGCGAACTCGTCGAGGAAACCGGCTGGCAGGCCGCCACGCTCACCGAAGTCGCCCGGGGCCCGGTCTCTCCCGGCATCTCCATCGAGACGATCATCCTCTACCACGGGCGGGGCCTGCGCCGCGTCGGCCCCGGCGGCGGCGACGAGAAGGAATCCATCCGCGTGCACGAGGTGCCGCTGGACGAGGTAGAAGCGTGGCTCGCGCGGCAGGCACGGGGCGGCGTCCTCGTGGACCCCAAGGTCTACGCCGGGCTCTATTTCCTGCACGGCACGTGATCGCGGATTGACGGGATGCGGGCGGTCCGCGTTTCCCTTTGGTCAGACGCCCCCCGACGAAAGGCCGCCCGCGTGCCCACCGCCCCCACCCCGCGCTCCCCCGACCTTTCCAAGTTCCAATGCCACATGTGCGGCAACTGCTGCCGTGGGGATGGCTTCGTTATCCTGACCGAGACGGACATCCAGGGGCTGGCGGACCGGATGGGGTTGAAGCGCGAGGATTTCCTCGAAACCCACGCGCGGTGGGAAGCCTCGATGCGCCGCTGGGTGCTCCTGGACCAGGAGGACGATCTCAAGAGCTGCATCTTCCTCGAACCCGACCAATCGTGCAGCGTGCACGAGGACAAGCCCGTGCAATGCCGCGAGTTCCCCTTCAAGTGGCGCTCGCGCAACATCGCCGAGTACTGCGAAGGATGGCGGGCCATGGTGGGGCTGCCGCCGGCGGACAAGAAAAACATGTCGGTGGAGTGAAGGGGGGCGGGGATGGCCGATGACTCCGCCCTCCCGCTTAACTTCCCGGGCGGGACGCTCCATCGGAGGGGTGCGCCGCGCGGTTCCGGCGCAGGGCGCGCAGCAGCGATCCGCGATACACGACTCCCGTCACGCGGCGGGTGCCGACGGACTCGATGACGGGAATCGCACCGGTCTCGCTGTTCGAGAAGATGTCGAGGGCCAGGCTCGCGGAGACTTCCTCGGTGAGCGTCGGCGGATGCGATTCGGCGATGTCGGACGCGATGAGCGCCATTCCGCCAATCTCTCCGAGGTTGATGAGCCCGCGCAGGTCGTTGGTCGAGATCATGCCGCGCAGGTTGCCCCACTCGTCGGTGACGAGGAAGGCCTCGACATCGGTCTCGCCCAGGAGTTCGAGGATGCGGTCGAGCGTTTCATTGGGGCGCAGGGCGACAAAGCGGCGGTCGATGACGGCGGCGAGGGGCATGTTTTGCAGGGGGTCGCGCGCCGGGCCGCGCGTCTGGTCGAGGTCGAAGCCCTCGCGCAGCAGCGATTGGGTGTACACCGTGCCGGGGCGCAGGCGGGAGGAGACGAGCGAGCTGACCGCGACGGTCACGAGGAGCGGAAGGATGAGCTTGTATTCCCCGCCGGACACTTCATAGATGATGAGCATGGCGGCCAGGGGGATGCCCAGCGCGCTGCTGACGACGCCCGCCATGCCGACCAAGGCGAAGATCCGAAAGTCGGGAACGTCACCGGGCATGAGGGACTCGAACGCGATGCCCATCGCGCCGCCCGCAAACGCCCCCGCCACCATCGACGGGGCGAAGGTGCCGCCGGTGCCGCCCGATCCCAGGGTGATGCCCGTGGCAATCATCTTGAACACGCACAGGAGGGCGAGCATGGCGACGGCGAGCACGACCCCCTCGCGCGGGCGCATCGCCTCCAGCAGCATGCGGTTGACCGTCGCGTAGCCCTCGCCCAGCACGCCGGGGACGAAGATGCCGATGCACCCGAGCAGCAGACCGCCAAGGGCCGGCTTGACCCAGAGCGGGACAGGAATGCGGCCGAACAACTCGTGAATCGAGCCGAGGGCAACGCTCATGCCCGCGCCGACCGAGCCGCACACGAGGCCGAGCAGAGAGAACGAAAGCAGCAGCCAGATGCTTGGCACGATGGTGCCAATGACCGCAGGGTCCAGCCGCGTGAACGCCGGTTCGCTGGAGAGGAGCGCTTCGGACATCACGGCCGCCAGCACGGCGGCGACGACGATGGGGGCAAACTTGCGTATGTTGAAGTCGCGCATGATCAACTCGAGGGCAAACACGACGCCGCCCATCGGCGCACTGAACACCGCGGCGATTCCCGCGGCGCTGCCGCAGCCGATCAGCGTGCCGACCTGGTCCTTGCGCACGCCCGCCAGGTTACCCAGCCAGGAGCCGACAACGGCGCCGATCTCGACAACGGGCCCCTCGGGTCCGGCGGAACCGCCGCTGGCGATGGTGATGGGCGCGGTGGCGGACTTGATGGCCATGCCGGGGTGCAGGTTGACCTTTCCCGTGGCCACGGCCTTGAGCACGTTGGGGACTCCGTGTCCTCCGCCAAGTTTCAGGATGCGATAGAGGAACACGCCCACGATCAATCCCCCAAGCGCGGGAAGCAGCACGGGCGCCAGGGAGAATTCCCCAATGGACCACAGCTCCTCGAGCCTGTGCCCCCCCGATTGCCGGCCATGGACAAGGTCATGGCTCTTGACGATCGCAAACCGAAATCCCGCCACGACGATGCCCATGAACAGCCCCGTGACCACCGCGACCAGCAGAAGGTACGTGTTCTCGGATCGCGAGCCGTGGTGGCGCAGCGTCGCGAGGAAGTCCCGCATCGAGCGGACGGCGAGAAGGTCCCGGATCAGCGGTGAAATGGCGGGGCTCCGTCGATGTCCGGCGGGACAGGGAATCTCGTGTTCGGCCAACGGCGCTGCGGGGCGACCTATCCGATGATGATGCGCCGCCCGCGTCGCGGCAGGGCGGGATCCTTCTCCACCATCGTCTGCGAGGCGCGCGAACCATGGGCGGGAAGCGCCTCGGCCGAGTCGGCGGCGGGGGGCCGCATCGGCAGGACGATGCGCATGGTGGTGCCCTCGCCCGCGCGCGTCTCGACCTCGATGGTTCCACCCATGGCCTGGACGAGGGCAAACGAAACGGAGAGCCCAAGGCCCGTTCCCTTGCCTTCGGCCTTGGTGGTGAAGAAGGGATCGAAGATGCGGTTGAGGTACTCGCGCGGGATGCCCGTGCCGGTGTCGACGATCTCGATCCAGTACGAGTCGGGCGCGTTGGGGGCGTGCAGCGTGCGGATCGTCAAAGTGCCGCCGCCCTTGTCCTCCATGGCATCCATCGAGTTGCGCGCGAGGTTGATGAGGACCTGGCGCAGGGAATCGCCGCTCGCCTGGACCGTCCCGATGGAGTCCTCCAGTTCCAGCACCAGCGCGATGTCGTTCTTTTGCAGCGTGCCGTGGAAGAGTTCGGTCATCTTGCGAATCTCCCCGGACAGGTTGAGCGGCCCCATCTCCGGGGGACCGGGGCGCGCGACCTGGCGAAGCTGCGCGACGATGCGCGCGATGCGGTCGATCTCCTCCCCGATGACCTCCAGGCTCCTGCGCGCGCTCTCAAGGTCCTCGGCCTGCACGAACTCGCGGCCGAGCTTGGTCTCGACGATCTTGAGGTAGTTCTTGATGATGAGCAGCGGGTTGTTCACCTCGTGGCCGATGTGGGCCGCGATGGCGCCGGTGGCGGCGAACTTCTCCGTCTGCACAAGCTTGGCCTGCGCGGCTTGCAGCTCGCGGGTGCGCTCGGCGACGGTGCGCTCCAGTTCCTCGGCGAAGCGGGCGACGCGCGTGAACAGGC
>CAYTRP010000297.1:1226-5152 GCA_964440195.1 uncultured Candidatus Sumerlaeota bacterium | reverse complement strand
ACTCGTTGCCGATGACGAGTTCCATCCACCCGTCCCCGTCCACGTCGGCGAATGCCAGATCCGTGGCGGCATGATATTTGAAGGCCTTCATCCATTCCTTTTCGCCGCCGAGCGTGTAGGAGTGTACACGGGCGCTCTCGGTCACGACGACAAGGCGTCTCCCCCGTGGCGTGTCGATGATGCCAAGGCGAACAATTTTTTCGAGCCGAGAGCGGTTCATGCCCAATTGCTCGTGCCAGAGCCTTTCTCCATCGCGAAAAGCGGAAATCCCGGCATTCGCGTCCCCGGCGACCAACAGGCCGTCTTCCTCCACCAGCCACCGAACCTCGTGACTAACGTTCAATCGAGAAGCAGCGCCGGACAAAGACGCCATTGTCAGCAGATCGCCGTTGTCGAACCCAAGACGATATTCAGCATCCGCACCGGTTCCCGAAACGGCGAAGAAGGTGGGGGTATGCCCCGTTTCCACGACTTCCCGGGCGACCAACCCAAAGGACATTCCGTGCGCTTGGCGCGCGGAGGTCACGGGCCGGGCGCGAGCCGATTCAATGGCCAATGCTCTTTCCAGAAGCCGCTCATCAAAGCCCTCCAAGCGATACTGGTGGATGCCGCCTTCTTCCGCCGCCATGCGATTGAGCGAGAATCCACCGGAAACATGAACGCGTGCCTCGGCGGGAATCTCAATGATCGCCGCGGAACCACTTTGAAGCATGACGTTGAAGGGCGCGCTCGCCGTCAAGCTCCCGGTGGGGGAACTCGCCACGGTAGCGCCAGACAGATAGAGTGCATCGCTTGAGACTCGGAATATCTCGGCTTTCACATACAAGCCGTCGAGAGTCCTGCCATCCCGGGCAAGCCCGGTCGCGACGACGGGCTTCCCATCCACGTCCACTACCCAACCAAAGTCGTCGCCGCGCCGAATCGCGTACTCGCCCGCTTCACCTTCCCCAAGAGCGACCATGAGGTCGGCAAAGACGATACTCCGCCCAGCAGGAAGGTATGAATCAAACCGCTGCCGAAGAACCTTCATGACAGGCTCGGCGTGTGGATACCGTTCCCACTCGGACTGTCCCGGTGCCTCCCGAACCATGGATTTGACGGAATCGTCGCCACTCAGGACATGGAATTCGGCGCCGGGTTGAGTGACAATCATTCCGCTGTCCGTCAGCCTTTCGTCTCCCAGCAGGCGCCAATGCCTCCGAAGGTCGAAATCGCCGCTGTCCAGCGCCTCGATCCTGTCCATCACAACGAAGAAGCGCCCGCGTTCCCACAGAATGTTTCGATCCCAATGGGTTTTGTTGTAATCCTCAATTCGTGTTTGCAGGAGGACGACATCATCCGATTCCAAACGATGGCGCAACGCGGAGAGAGGTGGAACGACGTCTGTCTGTCCATCACGGATGATTTCCACGGTGTTCTTGTAGCGAGGCGTGGAGCGGATATAGTCCAAGGCTGAAATCCATATCCGGTTCTTCCAGGTCAAATGAAGGACCGCATTCCCATCCTCGTGTCCGTGAGACAATGCGGAAAGGCCGTCGAGAAGCAAGTACTCGTCTTCCGGAGCGAACGACTGGCGCAAGGATATCTTGTCGAAGTAAGACCTGCCCTTCAAGGGGCTCCACCGCTGGTCCCGAACACGAGCGGCCACCCATTCCAGCGGCGCGTCGTTCAACAACATGGCGTTCAGTCCAAGAAACCGCCGGGGCACCTCCAGGTCCCGATTCGGGTCGAGGCGGTAGGAGAGAATGTTCGCGTACCCTTGGGTTCCAACGGGAATCCGTTTTCCTTCGTTCATCCATTCATAGGCCCATTGATGACCGGGATCGCCATGAAGCCACGCGGCCGCCCCGAGAGGAATCCCCTGATGTCTTTGGTAGGCAATTTCGTCAAAGGGAATGAAAGTGCGTACGTCCCCCCATGCGACCTCGTTGCGTAGGTTGTCCGTGATCATGACGGCCAATTCGGCAAGGTCGAACAGCATTCGGCCCTCGCGTACCCGGTCGAGGTTCTTTTTGGCATAATATCCGAACGTGTGTGTCGAGGCATAAAAGGAGTAATGTCCCGCGTCGTCGTCGGCGCGATAGGTGCGCAACTGGCCGGAGAAGATCCTCTCCGTTTCGGCATCCCACGCGGAGACATCGTACCCCCTTCGGCCAAAATATCGCGCCGTGGCATCAAGGGAAATCGTGGCGAAGGTGGTGTGGTTCTGCCGTGGCTCGTTGTTTGGGTTCGCCCATTCGGTGAACTTGTCGTACTCAAGAAGATAATCCACGGCCATGTCGTGGAAGGCCTGTACAATGGTTGCCCGCTCTTCCGCGATAAAGAAGGGGCTGTCCTCGATCAGCTTCCAGCTTTCGACCAAATTGGCGATCTGGAACTCAAGCGCCAAGCGTGGTGCCCAATACCATTTGCCATGCGCTCGCGCTTCGCCGATGAAGTGCATGATCGTGTCGCGGTACAACTCCGCCCATCCCTCGTCGTTCGTGAAATAGAAATTCATCGCGTAATTGGAAGCCCGGTTCAGGGTCGAGCTTCCACGAGACTCGATATAGGCCGTCTTGTTCTCTTCCAACAACTGCGCCCGCCGGGCGGGATTTGGCGCGTTGGACGGCAATTGATCCGACTCGATCCGGTGCAGAGGCAGTATCGCGATGGCGTCCTCGGGAATGAGGTCCAGAAATGCCTCAATGGATTCGCGGGTTCCCGCCGCGTCACTTCCCCCAATCACAATGACATTGCGACCGTTGCGATATGGGTTGGGCACGGTCTTGACATGAATTCCACCGCGCCCCGGAAACGAGGCATCCACATAGGCAAACATTTCGTGGTAGAGCCGCTCGATTACCGGATTGTTGCTGAACCGGCCAATGGCAAGAAAATGATAACGGTCCCAGTCCTCCCGCGAAATCCGCTCGTCGGGATGGACTGGAATGGATACGCCCGTGCGTTGCTCCAACCCGCTCGCCAACAGTTCCCCCAGTTCCTGCTCCTGCGCGGGTGCGACGATCCGCACGTTCCGGGCATTCAGGGGAATCGTACCATCATTGGAGATCGCAAGGGTTGGGAGAAGAAGGACCGCGCAGACAGGCAGAAGCAGACGAAAGCACCACATATTCTCAAGCCTTGGGTGAACAATGAGTGTCCTTCTCCCGGAATCCTTTTGGCTGTGCGCCCGGGAGAAAAATTCTCCCGGGCGTCACAATGGCGTCATGGCGCGAGATCAACAATCGATCCCGCGAGAGCCACCACGTCCAACTCGTCGACCACGCCATCATTGTTGATGTCGGCGATGTCCAGGCCGAGCTGATCTGCCGTGCCACCGGCGACGGCATTTCCCAACTCCGTCACGTCCGCGACGTTGATCGTGCCGTCGCCATTGATGTCGCCCAGTTCGCCATCCGGCGGCGGGGTCGTGCCGAAGATGTCGTCGGGGAACTTGGTCGGATCGGCGAAGTCCGTGTTGGTGCCGATCGGTCCCTCTGTCGAAGAGGCCGTCAACAAAACCGTTTCCGCATAGGTGGCATTGGCGATGGTGATGTTGGCGTACAGCGGATCGAGGGCGGGAACAACGTCGTTCTCCCCAATTTCCCACAGTTCCGAATAGCTGGCGCCAAACTCCGACATGGCGTAGGAATTCGTCCAATCGGATCGGATTTCCTGTATGGGTTCGGCGGTGTCCGGATCCAGGGCGAGACCGGCGGGCACGCGCAAGCCAACGCCCACCGGAGTGCCCGCGACAATGATAGAGTTCGTGACTTCCGTGACCGAGTTCGCGCTGGGGCGGATCACAAGCCCGTCGTTGGCGGACGAAATGAAGTCGCTGTGATCGACGTTGAGGGTCGATCCCGTCGCCGTATCCGGCCATTTGATGAGTCCAGGTCCCACCGAAAGGATGACGCTGTGGTCGATGGTTAACTCGGTGTCCG
>CAYTRP010000297.1:0-1216 GCA_964440195.1 uncultured Candidatus Sumerlaeota bacterium | reverse complement strand
CCCGAAGATGTTGATGACGTGGTTGGCACCGGTATTGGGGCGGATCACGTTGCCGCCGGCCTCGAAATCGCAGAATTTGAGGTCGAGATTCACGATCCCTCCGTTGATCAGGATGCCGTAACGCGTCGCGCCGCGCACCTTCACCCGTTCCATAAGGATCGATTGCTCCACCTGGAATCGAATGGCGTCGCGGCATTGGCCGAAAAATTCGATCTCGATGTTCCGGTAAATATTGTCTCCCGGTTGGTTTGGCCAAATGGCCCATGTATTGATGTTGTTGGAACCGGTGATGTAGAGGTTTTCATGCACAACCGTTCCGGAATTGTGGCTGTTGCGGAGAATGACGGAGGTTGTGTCCGTGAAGAGCGCCGCGTTGCCGTCGATGGTGATGCGGCCACCCTCGTTGGAGCCGATTTGCGCCCCCCCCGCGCCATTCCCGGTGAAGACGACGCCAACCGGAAGACTTGTCTCTTCTCCAATCAAATCCCGGGAGAGAATGGTCGGGTTCTGCCCGGGAGAGGCGAACAGGTTGATCCGCTTGTTGATCACCACCCGCTCCTGATAAACGCCGCTGTCCGTGATCTCGACGGTGTCGCCGTCACTTGCCGCAGCAACCGCTTCGCCAATGGTCGCGTGGTCGCTCGGAACCAGAATGGTCGCCGCCTGAATGCCAGCCATGGGCGTGCTGGCGGCAACCGGGCAGAGCAACAACATTCGTGGAATTGCCAAGCTTGGCATCTTCATTGTGGGGCTCCTTTGAGTGATACTTGGGCGTGATGTTGTTTCCTGCTGCTGTTGCAATCCAAAGGTTGAGGGTTGCGGCGAAAAACCGCCATTTTCGCTCCTCTTGTCCGCGAGATTTTAAGGCGCGGAATTGACGATCAACGCCGCAAGGGCCTGCACATCCAACCCGTTGATCGCGCCATCATTGTTGATGTCCGCGATTTCCAGGCCGAACTGATCCGCCGTGCCGGAGGCGACCGCATTGGCCAACTCGGTCACGTCCGCGACATTGATCGTGCCGTCGCCATTGATGTCGCCCAGTTCGCCATCCGGCGGCGGGGTCGTGCCGAAGATGTCGTCGGGGAAATTGGTCGGATCGGCAAAATCGGTGTTCGTGCCGATGGGCCCCCCCGTCGAAGAGGCGGTCAACAAGACCGTTTCCGCATACGTCATATTGGCGATGCTGATGTTGGTGTACAGGGGGTCGAGGGCC
>CAYTRP010000296.1:500-5163 GCA_964440195.1 uncultured Candidatus Sumerlaeota bacterium | reverse complement strand
CAGGCCGGCAGCGCCCCCTCCGTCGTCAAGTCGCGGACCCAAAGGCCCTGAGACCGTTCGACGGATTGTGCGGAACCCTGTCAAGAGGGGGGACGGAGAGATCAGTTCTTTGTGCACTCCTCACGCGGCGATCCCTCCATCAGCGTGGCTGTTCGCCTCACCAGAAGACCAAGTCTGCAATCCCAACCTCTCCGAGTCATGGACCACGCCCCGGCCAAAGATCCGAAACAATCCCCTACGTTGTCCTTCAAGCTCACGGCCCATCACGCGTGTTCTATTCCGAAGGCTCCTTGGGAGTTGACTCTCGGAACTGGCGAAATAGATTGACGTCGATGATCCCAATATAGGCTGGTACCGAGAGCGCTTCCTTGTCTGCTTGCCTTTCTGGTAAATCCTTCAGCCATTTCTCAATGCACTCCGCGTCAGAAGTGGGGAAAGGGATCTTCTGATGGTAAAAGAAAAGGCCATTCTCACACACCGAAAGTGTGCCGTGGAGGTCAGACTTTGATAACCACCTGAACTTGCCCTTCCATTCACGCACACTCGATGGAAAGTCCACCAAGGAGAGATCGAAGTCCTCGCCAGAAAGTGCCCGCCAAGACTCGGCCCCGATCCATATGGAATCAACCATGCCATCGAGAACCACATCCGCGTCTGAATAGCTGATCAACTGACGTTCACCTGTACTCTCTTCAATCAACGACAATGTCATTATGCACCGAGACGATGGCCCAATTGCCACTCTTTTCCCCCATCTATACGAATGCACCCCCCAAGGAACCATTCCGGATCCTTGCATCTGTAGATCCGAACCAGCATCAAGTATCTCGCCAAGAGTCCCCCCAAGTGTTGCAGGATGGATGACCCTTTCGACCTCATGCTTCCAAGCATCAGGGTTCATAATGCTCTGTCCAACGGCCTGAGAATCAGTCAACGGCCCCAATTGGGGTGCAACCGGTTCGCTGGCGCACTCCTCCCCAATGGCCGTCGCGATTTGAATCAAGGCGGTTGTCAGAATTGCTAAGCTTCGTATTGCGCTCATCGTGCGTTTCATCCTTTCAGAATGCCCTGTCTACGGTGATTAAACTTGCTGCGTCTTGTGTTGAGTCTTATCGGGATCGACCTCGATGCCATGTTTCAAGAATTGGGCAGTCCTGTCAGCAAGAGTCCGCTTCAGAGTATCAGTCTCATGGTCTACAAGTCCAAAAATTTCTACGTCATCAGAGTTGGAATTCGTTAAGAATTCAGAATGGACTACTTTCCCCTCACCATCTCTAAAGATCACGATCACAGGTTTTTCGAAAGTGCCCTTCGGTGGGCCAGGAAGGCCCCTATATCCATCATCGGCCAATATCTTATCAACTTCTCCATTGTTAATCCAATATTGACCATTTGCAAATGTAAAGTCGTGGCAACCAGTCTTGCGTTCGTTGTAGTCATCCAGCATCTTTTGCTGTGCCGGTGTGTATGGTCCTACCGGTGGAATATTGGGCTGGCGTGGCTGAGCGGCTCTAATCTTTGTTCCATTGTTGGCGTAAAGATACCCCGTCACCCACTTCCCTCCCGATAGCTGAACGGGATCGGGTGCCCATATGGGATTTCCTTTCTTGTCTGTCTGCTTCAACCCCCACGGATCCCTGAACCCCACCGGATTGCCTGCCGTGTACATGTATTGCGCGGCGCTCTTCGCCACGCGGCCGTCCTGGTCCGTCGCGCCCCGGGGCGATTCCGCCGCCCAGACCCAACTGCCGTATGTCTCGCTCTCTCTCATGTTTTCCACCAGCCACGGATCGACGCTCCCTGTCGAGCGGGAATGCGGGATGGAGTCGTTGCCGGCCGCGCCTCCCCGGCACCAACGAAGAAATCGCGACTTTGGGAACACCCTGGGGCTGGAGGCGGCACTGATGAGCCTCATTCGCTTTGTCCCCAGTTTGTGATGTCATCAGCCGTCCCTTCGATTCCATCGGGGCCGAGGCTCCAGAGATCGTAGTCCTCGTTCTGCTGCCCCGGCGAACGGTAGTTGTAGGCGTTGTGCCATGGATCGCGCGGCAATACCCCCCCGTCCAGCTTCAAGTAAGGGCCATCCCACGCCTTCTCGGGGACGCTACTGGGTCGCGTCACGAGCGCCAGTAACCCGTCTCGGGTTTCCGGAAAACGCCCCACATGCAACTCGTAATGGGCCAGTGCGGTGTCGAAGTTCTTCAGTTGGAGACTCGCCGCATTGATGCGGGCCGTTTGTCCCCGCTTGGCGATGCTCGTCATTGCCACACCCATCAGGATCCCAATGATCACCACGACAAACATGATCTCCAGGAACGTGAACGCCTCCCGGTTTTGTCGCGCCGCTGACCGCCTGTTGCCTTCCCGCTGTCTCATTGCGCGCCTCCTCCATGCGGATATTCAGGGAGGCTCATGGGCCTTCCCAAGTCACCCCAAAGCAGAGACCGCCCGCGCACCAATCAGGTTAGCAGGCGGGGAATCACGCTGGTCGATGGAGGGAGGTTCGGGCCCGCAAAGGCAGGTCAGGCCGATTGCCCCTTTTGGATCTGCTTCGTCAGGTACTGGACGATGCTGGCCATGTTCGGATCGTCCGACACGGCCTTCTTGATCTTGCGGCACGCATAGATCACCGACGTGTGATCCTTGCCGCCGAACTTTTGGGCAATGTCGGGAAAGCTCAGATCCGTCAGCTCGCGGCACATGTAGAGCGCCAGATGACGCGGCTGGCTGAACTTCTTCGAGCGATTGGAACCCAGCAGGTTGCTCGCGCTGATCTCGAAATACTCGCACACCGCCCGCTGGATGTCCTCGATCGTGATGCGGCTCTGTGGCTGCCCGACGATCAGGTGGCTGAGCACCTCCCGGGTGACTTCCAGCGTGATGGGGCGGTTGTGCAGGCTCGCATAGACCTTGATGCGCTTGAGCGCCCCCTCCAGCTCGCGGATGTTGCTCTTCACCCATTCCGCGATGTAGGTCAGCACCTCGGTCGGCAGCGTCAGCCCTTCCTGCCGCGCCTTCTTGTGCAGGATGGCGATGCGCGTCTCCAGGTCGGGCGGCTGGATGTCGGCGATCACGCCCCATTCGAAGCGCGAGCGCAGACGGTCTTCCAGCGTCGCCAGGTCCTTTGGGGGCCGGTCGCTCGTGAGGACGATCTTCTTGCCTGCATCGAAAAGTGCGTTGAACGTGTGGAAAACCTCGTGCTGCGTCCTCTCCTTACCCATCAAAAACTGCACATCATCGAGCAGGAGCAGGTCCACGTTGCGATACTGGTTCCGAAAGTCGAAGGAGCGCTTGTTCTGGATGCTCTCGATGAAGCTGTTCACGAACTGCTCGGACGTCACATAGAGCACGAGGGCCGACGGCTTGCGCTTGAGATACTCGTGCCCGATGGCCTGCATGAGGTGCGTTTTCCCGAGGCCCGACTGGCCGTACAGGAACAGGGGATTGAACGCCGTCGAAGTGGGATCCGCCACCGAGTGCGCCGCCGCATGGGCGTACCGGTTGCTCTCGCCCACGACGAAGTCGTCAAAGGTGTAGCGCGCGTTGAGCCGCGGACGCATGTCGTCCACGGTCGGCGCCGAAACGCGGGGCGGCGTTGCGATGCGTGCGCGGCGGATGCTCGAAATCCCATCGTGGCCAGTAAAATCAGGGTCTTCCGGGGGAGTCGCCCATCCGCGGGGGCGGTCAACGGCGGGTGGACCGGCACCCAGAAGGACCTCTTCCTCGTCCCCGTCCAGCTCGCCCCGGACGATCACCTGCGGATGCCACGAATTTTTCTGCACCTGGTTGAGCGAGTCCTCGATCTGGGCGAGGTACTTGCGCGAAATCCAACGCTGGTAAAACTCGCTGGAGACCGACAAGATCACGCTGCCCGACTGCTCGTCGAGATCTTCCAATTGGATCGGCGCGATCCACGCCCGGAACTCATCGCCACTGACGCGCTCTCGCAGCGCATCCAGAACGCGGTCCCAGAACTCCTGTTTCAAGGCTTGCATGGGCAACAACCCGGTCGAGATTCTATGTGAAATGGCCCGAAGGCCGGTGGTTCGTACAGAGTCGGTTAGCCCACGGGGAGCGTCGCATTCAAGGGTTTTCTTCCCGCCCCAAAAGGAAAGAAGAACTCTCTTAAATCTATCAAAATCAATGATATATGGACGGGTCAAGTGGTTTCGAAAACGCCCAATCCCGGCACCTTGCAACATCAAAGTCCAAGCCCCACAAGCCTGTAGCTCCCCGCAGCGGTCTGCCTCGGCGTTATTCGAGTGATTTTTCCGGGAGCGAGCCCTTCTTGTGGAAAAGCCCTCGTTCTCCACAGGACTTTCGGCTCAACGTCGATCTCTGAAAAAACTGGAGTTGAGATGGGTTCCTTCATAACTTGAATCGGAATTGGCGGTCCCCCTTACACTTCCTGCACCGTCCCCGCCTCGATTCTCTCGGCGGCCCGTCGAAGACGGAGGGCGCATTCAGCCGCCCCAAGACCGTTGATGACATCGAACAGCCCCGGACTCGTCGTTCGCCCCGTCAACGCCAGACGAGTCGGCTGGGCGACTTTCCCGAATCCGACACCCAAGCCTTCCGCCATCCCGCGCAGCCCCTCCTCCAAATCGGGCCCGGCATTCGGACCAACACTCTCCACCCAATCCGCCACGCCTCTCAGGATCTC
>CAYTRP010000296.1:0-490 GCA_964440195.1 uncultured Candidatus Sumerlaeota bacterium | reverse complement strand
CCACGCCCTCGCCCGCGAACACCTTCTTCACGCCCCTGGATTCATAGGCCTCGGGTGCGCGAAAGTAAAATTCAATGGCACCTGCAAAATCCGAAAGCAGGCGGCAACGTTCGACCTCGGGGCGCAGGATGCCGGCAACCCATCCGGCATCGCGATCATCCACCGGCAATCCGGCCTCGCGCAGGAAGGGGATCGCGCGACTCACAATGTCTTCCGGCGGGAGCGAGCGAAGGTACAACCCGTTCACATGCAGGTACTTGTCCTCGTCGAAGTTCGCATTCGCCTTCGACAGGCCCTCCAGGGTAAAGGAACGGATCAATTCCTCGCGGGTGAAGATCTCGGTCTGTCCATCGAGCGCCCAGCCCAGCAGCGCGATGAAGTTCACCGTGGCCTCGGGCAGATAACCCAACGCCCGCCGGGCCGAAACCGACACCGGGAACCGCGGGTCAGTGTCCCCATCGCGCTTGCTCATCTTCTTGCGATCGGGGTC
>CAYTRP010000295.1:0-5165 GCA_964440195.1 uncultured Candidatus Sumerlaeota bacterium | reverse complement strand
AGCCGGAACTCGGGGCCGTGGTCGAGGCCGGGGCTCGCGTAGCCGAGGAGACGCCAGTTCACGAGGTCGCGGGAATGAAGGACCGGCAAGGCCGGACGTCGATGAATGACCGGCAGGGTGGTGGGTTCGTTGCAAGGACGGCAATGGGGAAAATGGAGGCATTGTCCCATCCTGACATAGGTTGATTGGCCATTCCCGGTCGGAGGCCATGTCATGGCGTGTCAAAGGAGGAACCGGTTGTTGGTCAGGATTCGGGGTCCGGCGAGGTGTCGAGGATGTGTTTGAGCTTGGAGGAGAGTATCGGAAGTTCCATTGTGACGACGTTCCACACAATGCCCCAGTCGATGACATCGTAGCCGTGAACGAGTCGATGGCGCATCCCGGCGATTGTTGACCATGAAACGGACGGATGTTGGTCGAGCCGCGATTCGGGAAGGCGGCGAACAGCCTCTCCCATGATGACGATTTGTGCCCACATGGCATGGCGCATTCGATCGTCGGCGAGAAACTCCCCGCGATTCAGGACACGGAGAAAACCCGTGGCCCTTTCCATGGCCTGAATCATGTCAAGAAGGGGAACTCGCGGATCACGCCGCATACAACTCTCGCGTGTTTCGCAGGATTGATTCCCGGCGCAGCCAGTTGGGGCATTGTTCGACGGCGCGCCGGGAAATCAAATCCACCGGACGCCCCACCAATCGCGCCAACTCCGTTTCGGCTTCCTCCAGATCGACGAGGCCGAGTTGCGAATGATCCGCCCAGGTCGCGAGAAAATCCAGGTCGGACTCCGCGGCAAAATCTTCGCGCAGGGCGCTGCCGAAGAGTTCCAATCGAGGCGGTTGATGTCGACGTAGTACTTGCCGGGGATGTTCTGGGGATGCCTGCGGGGAAAATCCGCCATGGGGTGCCTCCATGCGACAAGGCCGTCATGTCACGCGGGATCGATGGGGAGGATCATGCGGAAGGTGCTTCCCGCGCCGGGAGCAGTGTCGACCTCGACGGAGCCGCCGTGGGCGGTGGCGATGTTCTTGACGATGGAGAGGCCGAGGCCGGTGCCGCCGAGGTCGCGGCTGCGGGCCTTGTCCGCGCGGTAGAAACGCTCGAAGAGGCGCGGCAGGTGCTCGGGGGCGATGCCGGGGCCGTTGTCGGTCACGGTGATGTGAAGCTGCCGGCCCTCGCGCCGGGCGCGCACGACAACGCGCGCGCTCTGGCCGCTGTACTTGATGGCGTTTTCGATCAGGTTGGCGACGGCGCGCTCGACCAGGCCGGGATTGAGGCTTGCCTCGAGGGCTTCGTCGCAATCGACGACGATCTCGGCGTTGTTCTCGTGGGCGCGGGGAGCCTGTGTCTCGAGGGCCGTGGCGAGGATGTCGGAGACGCGGCTGGGCTCGGTCTCGGGTCGATGGGCGCGGTCAAGGCGCGAAAGGCTGAGCAGGTCGTCGATGGTGGCGCCGAGGCGCTGGGCCTGGCGCGCGATGATCTCGACGAAGTGGCGGGACTGCCCGGGGTCGTCAAGGGCGCTGTCGAGCAGTGTCTCGGCAAAGCCGCTGATGGAGGTAATGGGGGTGCGCAGTTCGTGCGAGACATTGGCGACGAACTCGCGCCGGATGTTTTCGAGTTCGTGCAGGCGCGTGACGTTGGTCATGATGAGGAGCACGCCGAGGCTGCCGCCGTCCTCGTCGAGGAGCGGGGCGCCGCGGATGTCCAGCAAAGTGCGACCCTTGATGGTCAGCATGACGCCTTCCTCGGTGGCGCCGGGATCGCCGCGCAGGGCGCTTCGGAGGAAGCGCTGGATCTCGGTGTTGCGGATGGCTTCCTGCACGAGAAGGCCGCGCGAGGTTTCCTTGGCGATGCCGAGCATTTGCCCGGCGGCATGGTTGAGGTTGAGCACGCGCTCGGCGTGGTCGATGGCGACGACGCCCTCGCGCAGGCTCTCCAGGATGGCGATGCGCTCGTTGCGCTCGCGGGTGAGTTCGGCGATGCGCTGGTTGAGTTGCCTTGCCATGGTGTTGAGCGTGTTGGCGAGCGACCTCAGGCTGTCGGGCGGGGAGGGTGGCGGGGCGCGCGCGAGTTCGGCGCGTCCGAAGCGCTCGGCGTCGCGCCGCATCTGCTCGATGGGTTGGCTGAAGCGGGAGGCGGAGATGGCCGAGGAGATGGCGGCGACGACAAGGGCAAGGAGGGCGCCGAGGGCGAGGGGCAGGAGATCCCCGGCGATGCGCGCATAGATCGCATCGACCGGTTGGGACGCGCGCACGACGCGGGCGATGCGACCGTTGTCGTCGAGGGCCGGGGCGGCGACCATCAGTTCCCGGCGGGCGGTAACGGCATTCCAGCGCAGGACGTGGCCGACCTTGCCGTCGAGGGCCTGGCTGAAGTCGCGCGAGCCGGTGGGCTCCGTGTCCACGGAGCGCCGGTCATCGGAGTCGATCATCACGCGGCCATGGGTGTCGAAGACGGTGACGGGTCGCTGGAACGACCGGGCGAGATTCCCGACCTGGATCGCCGTGTCGGTGTTGGCGGGAGTCAGTTGGGCCTCGATGGCGGCGGCGCGCGCGATGGACTCGAGGAACAGGCGCTCGTCGCGGAAGCGCCAATGGGAGACGAGCCAGGTCGCGACAAGCAGGAATGCAATCACGGCGATTCCCACCGCGAGGAGGAACGCGGAGAGGAAGCGGCGAAAGATGGGCGGGTGCCTGGCGGAGGTTTGGGGGGTCACGGGGGTCGGGGTGCCGTCGCGGGCGGATTGCCCGGTTATTCGCCTTCCTTCTCGGCAAAGCGATAGCCGACCCCGCGGACGGTTTCAATAAGGTTTGCCGCGCCGCCCAGCTTGCGGCGCAGCGAGACGATGTGAACGTCGACGGAGCGGTCGGTCACGCCGACGCCGGCGCCCTGCGTGGCCTCGACGATCTGATAGCGGGTGAAGACCCGTCCCGGGTGGCGCGCAAGGGTCGCGAGGATGCGCATTTCGAGCGCGGTGATCTCGACGGGCTTGCCGGAGACGAGGACCTCGTGGCGGGACTGCTCGATGGTGACGGGCCCGCGCACGATGGGGGCGTCGTGCTTGTCGTCGTTGGGGGCATCGCCCCGGCGCAGGACGGCCTTGATGCGCGCGAGCAGCACGCGGGGGCTGAAGGGCTTGGTGATGTAGTCGTCGGCTCCGAGCTCGAGGCCGACCACGACGTCGGCTTCCTCGCCCTTGGCCGTCAGCATGAGCACGGGGACATGCGAGGTCTTCTTGTCGTTCTTGAGGCGCTTGCAAACTTCCAGTCCATCCACGCCGGGGAGCATGAGGTCGAGCACGACGAGGTCGGGGGGATGCTGGCGCGCCTCGCGCAGGGCGTCCTCGCCCGTGGCGGCTTCGGCGATGTGATAGCCGTTGCGCGAGAGGTTGTAGGTGAGCAGCTCGCGGATGTCCTTCTCGTCGTCGACGACAAGGACGCGGCCGACCGCCGCGCCGGGGGCGCGTGGCGAGTTTGGCGAAATGCGTTCCTGAATCTGTTTGGTGGGCATTGTCCGGTGGGCTCCGGTGGGCAGGTCTCCGTCAAGCCCGACGCGACACGCGGCCAAAGCGGCGTTGCAAGCCGATTGAAGGGGAGACGGACTGGATTTTGCGCACTCATTTCGGAAATGTTAGGAATGGATTAGATTTGGGTCAGGACAAGGTTTGCCCGTGAAGTTCAACCGGACTTTCAGATCGTTGCAATGCGCGTGGGGGAGACGGCCCTCGTGTTGAAGGCGTCCCACGACCACCCCTGGCGGGACCGCGACCCGTTTGGCAAAAGACACTATGGAGTTCTTGCTTATTCGAGGGCGGTCCTTGCCTTTCCCGTCATGCATGTGGAGGAAAGCGCGAAAGTCCTCGCGGGGAATCAATCGGTCGCAAGCCCACTCGTCCGCCTCGCGCTCCTTTCCCGTTTCTTTTCCGTGATCCAATTCAAGAAAGATTTCCTTCTTCCCATGCAGGAGGATATGCGCGAACTCGTGGAAGAGGGTGAACCAGAAATGCCCGTCGTCCTTTCCTCGCAGGCTCATCTGTATCAGTACCTTCGAGGGCGTCAGCCACCGCGTCGCGCCGTGGATCGGCGCGCCCTTGATGCCCGGCACGAGGACGAGGGCAACGCCGCAGTCCGCGAGTTGCGAAGTCAACGGTTCGATGCAGGCGGGGATGCCGTCGGCCATCCGGTCGCGAATGGCGTTGATCGTTGCCTCGAAACGGCGGCGGTCGAACGGCCCGCATTGGATTTTCGCGGCTTCCAATTCCCCGAGCCTCAACCATGCGGCGACGGCGCCCAGCGAGGCGGAAAGCTTGCCGGACTTTCGGTAATCGTAAACCGCGGCCGTCTTTTGCCAGATGATTGCAAACTCCTCGGGACTGGCCACGCCGAAGAAGTTCAGGACGGCCCGCAGCTTGTCCCCCGGGTGCAGGACATCGGGAATCGCACCCCTGTCTTCCAAGTCCTTGACCGGAATGCCCATCTCCTTGAGCCATCCCTTGTAGGCCTCCAGCCGTTCGTGATCCTTCAGGCGGGCCAGCGCTGCCTCATAGGCGTTCTGGAAATTGATCCAGAACTGGGCGGGAGTACGGAAGACTTTCTCGAACTGGATGGCCGAGTCCCAGGTGATCGGCTCCTTCGCGTTGATGATTCCATTGACCGTCTTGCGCGACAGGCCGGTGCGCTCGGCCAGTTCGGCCTGCGTCATGCCGGTGAATTCAAGGGATTCCTTGAGGGATTCCCCCGGCGGAACGGCGTAGTCGGGCATGAAGGGGCGGTATCTTGCATTAGCCATGAGTATCCTCCACGGACTCGATTCGGATGGCGGTGACTTTCTTCCAATCCACGCCGCCTCCGGGAAGTGTTGGCTCCGGATCGTGCGCGGTAACGAACAGCAACCGGTACGGGTGATCCAGATCGACGGAGAAGACAGCCTTTTCCTGGCCGGAGGAACGGGTGTGTTGGTGAAGACGCGGGCCGGGTTGGTTCCGGAGTTCTTCCAGGCACTTCGCCGTGGACAGTTGAAACAAACGCAGCCGGATTTTTTCCGTCCGGGCCGGGCCGTGCTTGCGGATCGTCTTCTTTTCCACCATCAGCTCCTTGCGGAGCGATTCCGACGCGAAGGTGATGTCCACGTCCGTCTCCTGAGAATCATGTCACCAAAGGGGTGAC
>CAYTRP010000294.1:3446-5195 GCA_964440195.1 uncultured Candidatus Sumerlaeota bacterium | reverse complement strand
CGTACTCGTACTGGCGCATGTTCGGGTTGAACCCCCCGACGACCTCGGGGAACGGCCCGCGCGCCGGCGAACCCGCCCCCATCAGGACATAGCGCACCATCTCTTCCTTGTTGATCGCGTGATTCGCCGCGCGCCGCACCAAGGGGTTGTCAAAGGGCGGCTCGTTGACATTGAAGCCGATGTAGCGAATCGAAAGCTGCGGGACGGTCTGCACCTCGATCGAGTCGATCTTGCGCGCCACGTTCGCGTGCTTGTAATAGATGCTCGCCATGTCCAGCGTCCCCTGCTCAAGCAGGATCAGCCGCGTCGTGTTCTCCTTCACCGGCCGAAACTCCAGGCGCTCGAGGTGAATCCGCCCGGGGCGCCAATAATCGGGATTGCGCTCCAGCTTGATGCTCACCTCGTCCTTCCAATCCACAAAGCGAAACGGCCCCGTCCCAACCGGGTTGCGGCCAATCCCCTCGCCGATCTCCTCGAAGTGCTTCATGCTCGGGAAACGCGCCCACGTCCCCGTCAGCAACTCCGGCAGGATGCAGTTCGGCGTCTTCATGTGGAACGCGACCAGGTAGTCGTCCAGGACCTCGACGTGGTCGACATCCTGGATGATGACGGCGCGCGGCGAGGCCGTGAGCGGAGCCTGGATGCGCTCGATGTGCCACTTCACCACATGGCCGTTGAACGGCGTGCCGTCGTGAAACCGCACGCCCTCCCGCAACTTGAAATACCACGTCATGCAATTGTCGGGCGTCTCCCACGACTCGGCCAGCAGGGGCGCCAGCTCGATGTCGTTGTTCCACTCCACCAGCCCCTCGAGCACCTGCTTGATGATCGAGCTCTCCTGCGCGAAGCGCTGCTTCGCCGGGTCGAACGTGATGAAGTTGTCCGAGTATCCGTAGATGACCGAATCCTTCATCTCCTCCGGCGAACGCCGGTCAACGCACCCCGCCACAAGCAGCGCCGCCGCCAGCATAACCCCAAGGAACTTCAAACCGGACAAGCGATTCGTCATCGGAAAAGGCCCATTGCAAACTGGTCGATCTGTCGGCACCCTCAGCCAGCCTGCCGGACGTGTCAAGCCGCGCGGTCCGGCACGACACCCGCTCCTCGGCACCCCCCAAGTCGCGGAAGACACGCCACCCGCCTTTTCCGCCCCCTCTCTCCTTCCTCATGCGCCTCCTCCCGTCCATCCTGATGGTCCTGCTCCTCGCCACCCTGCCCGGGTGCGGCAAGCGCTGGGGAGACCTGGAGCGGTTCGACACCTCGGCCCCACGCCCCGACACGCGCGAGCTCGACACCCCCCGCGTCCTGCTCGCCGGCCTCGAACGACTCAACACCTATGACTCCTACGAGGAGGGTCGCCTGACCGGCCAACTCTCGCGCACCCTCATCCCCTGGGACATGGAGACGCGCACCTGGCGCAATTACGAGACCGACGGCAGCTACGTCGAACTGCGCGAGATCCCCGGCCGGGGCCTCGCCGTCACCTCCGCACACAACCGCGGCCACGGCTCCTGGATCGTCTTTGCCGAGCCCCTCGTCTTCGCCCCCCGCATCATGACACTCGGACAGGACGCCACCGTCATCGACTCGCGCTTTGAAACCTGGGCCCACGGCTGGAGCCGGCGCCGAGGATCACTCAGCGTCACCTCGCGCTACCTCGGCCTCGAAGACGTCACCGTCCCGTTGGGCCGCGCGCGCGACTGCGCGCGGGTCGATGCCACCTTCGACGTCAAGCTCCCCTTCGCCTTC
>CAYTRP010000294.1:0-3436 GCA_964440195.1 uncultured Candidatus Sumerlaeota bacterium | reverse complement strand
ATCACCATGAACCACCGCCAATGGCTCCACCCCACCTACGGCGAAGTCCTCCGCGATATCGACGGCACCTTCGGCTGGGCGGGCGTCGGCATGCGCGGCTTCACGAGGCGCTACACGCTGGTAAGCTCGACCGGACTCGATGCCAAGACGCGCCAGGACATGATCGCCAAGAGCCCCACTGCTCCGCCGGAGAAGTAAGCAGGGCAAAAAATGCAGCGTGAGGGGCACACACTCACCTGTGATTCATTGAGCAAATCACGATTCCGGCAAACCCTCGCCTAAACGGATTCCGGCCAGCGCCGCCGCCGGTCGGAGAGGGGCGACATGCCCTGAAAAGACACCCCTCGGACTAGGCTTTCCTGCCCAAGGGGTACGAAAGTTATTGACAACTGAAAGGCTTTCGCCTTAACTACAAACGACTCGAAGAGGCCCCTCGGAAAGGGAAAAAAATGAAATTCGCGGATTCAACTCTCCTCCAAGGCACGAGGCACTCGATGCTTCCCATGGGAACACCGGATGATACCTCGGCGGTGATTCTCACCGACAAGCGTAGGGGCGAGATCCGTCTCGCGCACCAGGGGTCGAGGCAATCCGTCCGATCAAGCCATGCGCCCGCGTCCCTGACGCAAAACTTTCTTAGCCACAGAAACCATCGCGAGAATGCGATGAATCACCGGAAACGCGAGCGCTCCGAATGCGCTCGCGTGGTTCCCACTCGGAACACGCGGATGAAGATCCCGAAAGGAGCAGCCAGATGACAACGGTCCCCCAATCCTCCAGCCAATAGTCGTTTGGTAGCCCGGGCACAGCCCGTTGATTGCGGTGTAATTGGCGCGCTAATCGCGCACTCACAACTCGACAACAAAGGTATGAAACCATGAAAAGCAATACACGGAATCACTCATTGAAGTTTGCAACACTTACGCTCACACCGGTCGCAACCATTGCGCTGCTCGCATTGGGTTGCGGCGGTGGATCAAAGTCACCGGCGCCTTACAGCACGACCGAAACGACCTATCCGCAAGCGCCGCATCAAACAACCACCGTCTATGTGGAAGAGCCCCAGCAGGTTGCCAGTCTTGTCGGCCCGGCCGGTCAAGCCGGCCCAACCGGACCGACCGGCGAGCGCGGCATGACCGGACCCGTTGGAGTCGCAGGCGAAGGAACAACAGGTCCGCGCGGTGCGGTCGGCGCCACAGGCGTCGCCGGTGAACGCGGCATGACCGGTGCAACAGGTGCCACGGGACAGGGCTTCGCAGGCCCGCGTGGCAGCCAGGGACCCGCAGGCCCATCGGGCGTGCAGGGACTACAAGGTGGACGCGGTGATGCCGGCGCAGTCGCTGTCGGTGCCGCCGGTCCTCGCGGTGCGGTTGGCGCAACGGGCGCGCAGGGAGCAGTCGGTGCCCAGGGTGTCCAGGGTGCCAGCGCCGTCGGAGCGACCGGTGCCGTCGGCCTCGCAGGTGGACAGGGTGCCAGGGGTTCTACCGGTGTGACGGGCGCAACAGGTGGCGGAGCCACCGGTGTCGCCGGCCCGACGGGTCCCGTTGGTCCCCAAGGTAATCCGGGTGCCGCAGGACCCACTGGTCCCGTTGGCCCCACGACTGTCGGCCCCACGGGTCCGACCGGTGTGGCAGGATCACAAGGAGCCCAGGGCATCGCGGGCGCATCAGGCTCGCAGGGTGCGACGACCGTTGGATCCGCGGGCGCCATTGGCGCCACGGGTGCCACCGGTGTCGCGGGCACTGTCGGCCAGACGGGTGCTCAAGGGTCCGTTGGGAGTGGCCTCGTCGGCCCCGTCGGTCCCGAAGGCGTCGCAGGCGCACGTGGACCAGTGGGCCCCACGGGTGATCGCGGTGCCGCCGGCGTGGTCGCATCATGGACCCAGTGGCGTGAAATCACGTTCGCCGACAACACCTCCACCATCCGCACACCCGATGCACAACAAGTCGCCGAGATCGCCGAGTACATGCGCAACAATCCCTCGCTGCGCATCGGGATCGATGGACACATGAACCCCAGCAACCGCGACCTCAGCAACCTTCGCGTGAACACCGTTCGCGAATCGTTGGTCCGTGCGGGCGTTCCGACATCGCAGATCGAGACGGGGGCGTTCGGAACGACGGCGGCCAGGCGCGACGGGCGGGTTGGAATCCTTGTCCGCACGGGTGCTTAAGACATGGGACCACGCGTCTCGCGTGATCTCTCACCCTCACCACTGACCAGCGATCCCCGTCGCGACAACCTGCGACGGGGATCGGAGCCAGACACTCGGCAGACTCACCCGAAAAGGAGATTCACATGCTCTACACAATCGCCATCGTCCTGGTGATCCTGTGGTTGTTGGGACTGGTGTCCTCATACACCATCGGCGGACTGATCCATGTCCTGCTCGTCATCGCCATCATCATGATCCTGCTGCAAGTCATCAGCGGTCGCAAGCTCCTGACCTGACGTGCCGACCCCCTTCGACCAAGGAGCAGTACCCATGTACAAAGCCGCACTCGTTGCATTGCTCGTCGTCGGGCTCGTGTTGGTCTTCTGGGGCTATAACGCCTCGGAATCCTTCAGCTCCGACGTGTCGCGCTTCTTCACCGACTCGCCCACGGACAAGGCCATCTGGCTCCTTTCCACCGGGGCCGTCATGGCCATCATCGGGGCCTTCGGCCTGGTTCGCGGATACTCTCGCGACTGATCCTTGTTCCCCGTCGCCGGCCCGGATAAATCGGGCCGGCGATTGCATGACGCGCAATCCCCAGGGCGGCGAGCTGACACCTCGCCGCCCTGCCCTTTCAAACTTGGCGAGGCGAACAAGCCTCCCAACGCCCAACTTCCCCTCTGCGATGTCATCCCCGAGTTCAGTTGTGTTGCGGAAGAGGCGATTTCGGATTGCGAGCCTGTCCACCGCGCCGAAACCTGACGACCCTGCTTCCCCACCCGACCGTCACTCCCCCCATCCCAACCACAATGGCCCACCCTCCCCTCCGCATCCTGCTATTCGGCCTCGCCGTTGTGATGGTACTCGCCGGCTGCGGCAAAAACTGGGGAGAGATTCAACCCATCGGCCTGGATCAAGAGCCAAAGGCCGAACTGCCACGCCTCCCCCTGGCCCAGATCGTCGCCGCCAGCAGCCAGCGCCTCAACACCTACGCCGTCTTCGAAGGCGACCAACCCGACGGCCGCATCTCCTACACCACCATTCCATGGGACACCGAAGCGGGAAACGCCAAGGAGCGCACCTGGCGCATCTACGAAACCAAGGGAAGCTACGTCGAGTTCCGCCTCGTCCCCGACGTCGGCTACGCCGTCACCCGCATCCACAACCCCCGCAACGACGCGACGATCGTCTTCGACGAACCGCTCGTCGTCGCCCCTCCTGTCATCGCCCTCGACGAACCCCACCACCACGAATCGGCATTCGAAGGCTGGGCCCGAGGCT
>CAYTRP010000293.1:0-5196 GCA_964440195.1 uncultured Candidatus Sumerlaeota bacterium | reverse complement strand
AAGTCGAAGCGTGGGTTCGACGGACAAATGCGCAAAACCACTGGACGGCATTGGCATCTTGCCCAAGACCAGCCACTGTCATCGCCGCCAGTGGGCTTTGGCCAAGA
Source organism: uncultured Candidatus Sumerlaeota bacterium (assembly GCA_964440195.1). Lineage (GTDB taxonomy): Bacteria > Sumerlaeota > Sumerlaeia > SLMS01 > JAHLLQ01 > CAYTRP01. The sequence goes on along the minus strand of CAYTRP010000293.1, from coordinate 5,089 downwards.
AGGAGATTGGATGGCGAAAAGCCGTCACGGCCAAGATGGCCGTGTCACTTTACAGGGCATTCCCTGAAGAGCATTCAAACGTTTTTAAAAGACCCAGGAAACTCGACAACAACTCTTTAGAAAAGAGGATCGAAAACATGGAAGTCACGCAATCATCCATCATGGCGCGGTTGAAGGACGAAACGAAGCCGATGCACAACGACGCGGAGAGCGCGGCGCTGGAGAAGGACATGATGAACGGCACGCTGCCGAAGGACGTGTATGTCCGCAACCTGGAGCAACGCCTCGCCGTGCACCGTGCACTGGAGGCGGCCCTGCGCGCCGCGCGGCCGTCCCATCCGGTGATCGCGGCAGTGGTGGGGGACTACCAGTTCAAGGAATCCCATCTGGAGAAGGACCTCGTCTTCTTCGGGCGCGACCCGAAGAACCCCGACACGGTGCCGGCGACGCGCGAGATGGTCGCGTGGGTGGGCGAGACGGCGACGAAGAACCCCATCGCGCTGCTCGGCATCCAGTACGTGTTCGAGGGGAGCACCAATGGCGCGCGTTTCCTGGCGCGGGCGGCGAAAGGGGCGTATCGCCTCGAAGGGCCTGAAGGGACGGCGTATCTCGATCCCTATGGCGAGCAGCAGCGGCCCCTGTGGGCGAAGTTCAAGGAGACGATGGACGCCCAGGTGCTGACGCCGGAGCAGGCGGACGCCATCGTGAACGCGGCGACGGAAACGTTCCGATTCGTGGGCAGGATCGACCGCGAATTGTATCCGGCGGCGGCCTGATCCGACCCTTCGGGGCGGGAAATCGAACACGGATAGAATACAGCGGGGTCACCCAGAGGATCGGGTGGCCCCGTAAGTCTTGTTGACGGTGTTCCCCCCTCCATCGGGGGGTGCAAAGAGAGAGGGTTGTCCTCTCGGAAGAGAGCCGGGACGAGCGTGCCCATGAGCATCATGCTGACATCTTCGAGGGTGACATCGCCCGCGCCCGGGGGGGGCGGGACGGCGCTGCGCGCGCGTGCGCTGCGGGGTTTGCGGGTGGCGTCGATCGGGACGGCGGGCAAGACGCTGGTGGACCTGGGGACGCAGTTGGTTCTCCTGCGGCTGCTGGCGCCGGAGTACTTCGGCGTGTTCGCCATGGCGCAGGCATTGTCGGGATTTGTCGCGACGCTCGGAGACATGGCCGGACAGAAGTTCATCGTTCAGCGCCAACAGATCAGCGAGCGGCTGGTCTCGACGGTTTTCTGGTTCGAGTTGTCGATGGGTTTGCTGGTGGCGGGTCTGTGGGCGGCGCTATGTGTGCCGGTCCTGGGAGCGCTCGGCAGGCCGGAGCAGATCCCCTTCGCTTGGGGGTTGTGCGTGTGGATCGTGGCGGAGCGTTTGCTCCTGCCGCGCTCGCTGCTCGAGCGGCAGATGGAGTTCACGGCGGTGAACATCGCCTTGTTCGCCGGCGTGGTGGCGGGCTCGGGCGCGATGCTGGCCGGTGCCTTGATGGGCGGGGGCGCGTGGGTGTTCGTGATGGGGTTGGTGGTGCGGACGCTGGTGGCGGCGGCGCTGGTGTGGCGCGCGGCGCGGTTCGTGCCGCTGTGGGTGTTCGACAGGAAGACGTTGCGCGAGCTGCTGCCGTTCGGCGCGCCGCTGCTGGTGGCGACGGCGCTGGCCTTTGCGGCGACCAACGTGGATTATCTGGTGATCGGGTCGCTGGCGGGGTACTCGCTGCTGGGATTGTATTATGCCGCGTACCGCTATCCCCACTACATGAACCAGTTCAACATCGTGTTGTCGTCGGTGGTGTTCCCCTCGTTCAGCCGCGCGACGGACGCGGCGCACCTGGGGCGCGGGCTGCGGCTGCTGACGCGCTACGCCGCATTGTTCGCGTTCGTGCCGGTTTGGATGATGTGGACGGAAGGGGAATGGCTGCTGTTGGTGCTGCTGGGGGAAAAGTGGATGGGGGCGCTGTTCGCGTTCCAGGTGTTCACGACGCTGGCGGCAATGCGGTTGGTCTTCTCCCACTGGGGACATGTGCTGGTGTCGCGCGGGACGACGTGGCCGGTGATGTTGTCGAGCGCGGCGAGCCTGCCATTGGTGGCAACGGCGGCGTGGGCCGGCATCGCGTGGCACGGCATCGAAGGCGCCGCGGTGGGCGTGGCGGTGGTGTCGCTGACGGTGCTGCTGGTGTGTTGCGCGGTGTTTGTGCGACGCGTGGTGCCGGGGTTCCGCTACCTGGAGGCGCTGCTGCCCGCGCTGGTGGCACTGGGCGCGGCGCTGGGTGTTTGGTTTGCGCTGGGCTTCGTCGACGGAGTGGCGCCGTGGATGACACTGCTGGCGGGCGCGACGGCGTACGGCGCGGTGGCCGTCGCGTGGTGCGGAGCGGAAATGCGGCGGGTGATGGGATGACAAGGAGGACCAATTTTCGAGGACTCCGGGCGGCTTCCTGCAATACGGCAACATCCCGCAACGACTGAAGACGCCTTCCCTGGAGCGAGGGGGGCATGGCCGGGCGTTGACGCTGCAAGGGCGCCGTCAGGGCTTGCGTTCGCGCCAGCAGCCCCAAGGCAATCGCCGAAACGACGAACCGGGAAGGCGAACGATCATGGCTTCGGCTTCCCAACGCGCGATTTGGCTTGCCCAACGTCCGTCCGCAGTATCTGGATATGTGCATCCTGATATACGGAGATTGACATGGCCATCGCCACCCAAGCCCACCCCCACTCCTCTGAATCATTCTCCACCGCCAAGGCCCCCGGCCACTGGGTGCTGGCGCGCCTGGGCAAGCGCGTGTTGCGCCCCGGCGGGTTGGAGGCCACCCGCCTGTTGCTCGACGCGCTGGCGGTTTCCTCCAGGGACCATGTGGTGGAATTCGCCCCGGGCATGGGCGTGACCGCCCGGCGTCTCTTGTCGGCGACACCCGCGTCGTACACCGGCATCGAGCGGGACGAGGCCGCGGCGCGGCACCTGGAAAAGGCGCTCGGGCCGCGCGGCGCCCGCATCGTCAACGCCTGCGTCGAATCGAATGACCTGCTGGACGCCGGGGCCGATGTCGTGGTGGGGGAGGCCATGCTGACCATGCAGCCGGTGGAGAAGAAACGCGCCATCATCGGCGAGGCGGCGCGCTTGCTGCGAAGCGGCGGGCGCTATGGCATTCACGAGATCGCCCTGTTGCCGGAGGACATCCCCGACGACATCCGCCAAGCCATCCGCGCGGGCATGAGCCAGGCCATTCACCACGGCGTGACGCCGCAGACCGAGGGCGAATGGCGCGGCCTGCTGACCGAGGCGGGCTTCGTGGACCTGCGTGTGCGGCGCGTGCCGTTCCGCCTGTTGGAGCCAACGCGCCTCATCGCCGACGAGGGACTCTGCGGCGCCCTGCGCTTTGGCCTGAACCTGCTGCGGATGCCCGACGCGCGCCGCCGCGTCCTGACCATGCGCCGCGCCTTCCACCGCCACCAACACCACCTGACCGCGATTGTCATCACATGCAGAAAGGGATGAGACCATGTCGAACGAATCCGCCACGCCCTTCCGCGTCGCCGCCACGGAAGACGCCGCCGCCCCAAGACCGAACAGTATTCTTTCCGAGACCTTGCTGAACAACCCCCACGCCAAGGCCGTCCGGTTTCATTTCGCCAAGGGGCAGGAACTGTCGGAGCACACGGCAACCATGGCCGCGCTGATCCATCAGGTATCGGGGCGCGCCCGGTGGGGCCTTGGCGCGGAATCGCGCGACGCCGCCGCCGGCGACTGGGCCTACATGCCGCCGAATCTCAAGCACTCCATCCAGGCGACGGAGGACTCCGTGGTCCTGCTGCTTCTCCTCAAGGACTCGAAAGAATGATGATGAAAAGTCAACGGGCTTTCACAGTGATCGAACTGCTGATCGTGGTTGCGATCATCGCCCTCCTGGCGGCCATCGCCGTCCCCAACTTCCTGGAGGCACAGACCCGCGCGAAGGCCAGCGCCGCGTTCGCCGACATGCGGACCATGGCCGTGGCGGTGGAATGCTATCGGGTCGATTGGAACGGCTACCCGCTCGACGGCGCCATCCTGCGCACGGGGCAAATGATCTATCCCACGCAAAACCCCAGCGACGTCGCGAACGCCCATGTCTTCGCGGGGCCGGCGTTGAGCACGCCCATTGCCTATCTCGCCGCCCAGCCTCATGACCCGTTCGAGATGCGCGCCGATCCCGCCGCCTTCCAGCTCTACTTCTACGCCAACCTCGACCAGGCATCGCGTTGGCTGACGCGCAACATGGGAATGGTACCGCCGTTGATCCAGCAACGCATGGATGTCTGGGGCTCGTGGATGATGTTGTCCGGCGGCCCCGACGGCGACCGCATGGACGTGGGCAGCATGATCGGCCCGGAGATTGTCCTGGGCTATTACGATCCCACCAACGGAACCGTTTCCAACGGGGACATCCTGCTCACCCAGCGCATGGGCCAAATCGGCGGGCGCTGAAGGCGAATCCGGTTGCGAGGTTCGGGCCGTTTCGCGCATGGAAAGCGTGTCTGGTCATGCGCATGGAATGTGCTTGTCCATTCACAATGGGTCCTTATCCAGCTTGAATTTTGTATCCTGAATTTTTAATTTCATCATGCCCTTTGCCATCAAGCGCATCCACAACCCGCCCTCGAAGAGCGACGGCCACCGCGTTCTGGTGGATCGCCTGTGGCCCAGGGGGGTTTCCAGGGCCGCCGCGCATCTTGACGAATGGCTGAAGGACGCCGCCCCCTCCACGGAACTGCGCCGGTGGTTCCACGAGGACCGCGAGCGCTGGCCCGCCTTCCGCGCGCGCTACCTGGCGGAACTGGAGGACCGGACGGAGATGCTGCATCCCTTGCTGGTCCGTGCGAAGAAAGGCAGGGTCACCCTGCTGTATGCCGCGCGGGACACCGAAAGGAACCACGCGCTGGTGCTGCTGGAGTTCCTGAAGTCTCTGGCGAAGGCCTCACCAACCGATTAGAGGGCGTTTCAAAACCTCCTCAAAGCCGCGAATCATGCACCAACAAAGTAACTTGGGCATCCGGCCAATGCCGTTCGGTGGTTTTTGCCCCATAAGTGCCGCCATTCCAATGAATCCCGAACGGGATTCC
>CAYTRP010000292.1:1718-5223 GCA_964440195.1 uncultured Candidatus Sumerlaeota bacterium | reverse complement strand
GCGACGTCTCGATGACGACCAACGGTGTGCTCCTCTCCCGGATGGCGCAGGACCTGGCAGACGCAGGTCTGGATCGGGTCAATGTCTCCCTCGACACCTGGGACCCCGAGCGCTTCGCCCAAATCACCCGGGGCGGGTCGCTCCCCCGTGTCCTGGAGGGATTGCACGCCGCCATCCGCACCTTCTCGCGGGTAAAGATCAACTGCGTCTCCCTCAAGGGAGTCACCATGCGCGAACTGGAAGAGTACATCCGCTTCTCCCACGAACACGGCGTCGAGGTGCGGTTCATCGAGTTGATGCCGATTTTCGACCAGAAGGAGTACTTTCGGGAGCACTTCCTCCCGACAGAGGATCTCATGAGGGCCGTGGAGGACCTGGGCTATCGCCTCGTGGCCGACGCCGACGAGGGCCCCGCGTCGCGCAATCGCACGGGTTACGGACCCGCCACCACCTGGTCCGTGGAGGGGTCGCGCGCCCGGCTGGGATTCATTTCCCAGATGTCGGACACCAAGTGCCTCACCTGCAACAAGCTGCGACTGACGAGCGACGGCACCCTCAAGCCCTGCCTGCTGATGCCCGAAGAGGTGGACCTGCTGACCCCCATCAAGACCCGGAATCGCCCGGCGATCGTGCAGGCAATGACCAAGGCTTTTTTCGAGCGCGCCGACCGCTACGACGCAAAGACCGCGCTCGAAAAGCCCGTCGGCCGCCCGATGCAGGCCACGGGCGGCTAGGGGTTCCCTTCGGCGATTGCAGCGGCCAGCGGCGCATGCTCGCGAGGACGGCCAACAATCCGCCAACCCAATCGCTCCCCAGCCTCGGTTCCATGGGCGGGAAGGCGCGTCATCAGGTCCATCAACACCCAGTGGTACTGCTCGTCCAATTCCAGAGCAGGCAATGCCCGGGCCGGCGGCACATTCAGCCTTGAGACGAAGGACGCCCAGATCGGGCCCGCAACCTGCCCGCCACTCCGCTTTTCCCCAAGGCTCAAAGGCTTGTCGAATCCCACCCAGACCGCGACAACGTGGTCCGGCGTGTATCCCACGAACCAGGCATCGCGATTGTCGTTGGTCGTGCCCGACTTGCCGGCCACCGAGTGACGCAATCCCTCCGGCAAGAGGGATCGTGCCAAACGCCCGCTCCCGTGCGTCATGACCCCAAGCAGCATTTGCGTCATCAGGCTCGCCACTCCCGGCTCCAATACGCGGTGCCGTTCGACGGCATGATGGTACAACTGCTGTCCTCCGGGGTTGCGAACTTCCTCGACGAGATAGGGCTTGGGAATTGTCCCGAGATTCGCAAACGCCTGATACGCCGCGGCCATCTCGAGCGGGGTGACTTCCGTGGTCCCCAGCACGACCGGAATCTCCATCGGAAGTGCCCACGCGCCCGCGCCTCCCACGACGTTGAACGCCCGGACACGCTCCAGCGCCCGCCTCAACCCCATCTCCTGTACCATGCGGATCGTCACGATGTTGCGCGAGTGTTCCAGCGCCACCTGCAGGGAGGTCGGTCCGAAGAAGCGCCCCTCGAAGTTGCGCGGGCGATACCCGTTCGCGAATTCCAGGGGGCCGTCGTAGAGGACCGTCTCGGGCGTCATGCCTGCCTCCAGGGCGGCGGCAAAGAAGAAAGGCTTCATCGTCGAGCCGGCTTGCCGCCGGGCCTGAAGCGCCCGGTTGAAGAATCCATTGTTCTCGGGCTCGGCGAACTTCCGCCCGCCTACCAGTGCTCGCACCGCGCCGGTGCGCCGATCAAGGCACACGAGCGCGCCTTGCAGTCGTGTCTCGGGAAGAAGGCGCCCGCGCCAGAGGAACTTCGCCCTGTCAATGCCGTCGATCTCGACATCCACCCCGTCGCCCGGCTTCAGGCCCTGAAAGAACGCGGATGTCGCCCGAGGAATCGCCAGGTCGGCACGCCATCCCCCCGGCAGCTCCACGGCGATCGAATCCGAGAAAATGCGCGAGACGCGCCCCATGCGCATCTGCCCGGCCTTGGGGGGACGCAGCCACATTTCCTCATCCGCCACGTGGGTCCGAAACCGCATCGGCCGCTCCTCCAGCCAATGGGCTTCCTCCTTTTCCAACCCGGCCAGGAGCACCTGCTGGCCGATCTCCTGCAGCCCCTTGTCCATCGTCGTGCGCACATGCCAGCCCTCGCGCCGCATGGCACGCGCGTCCAACCCGTCGATCTCCGAGATGGCCTGGCGCACGCCATCCACGAAATAGTGCGTCTCATTCGAGGACTTGCCGGTGCGGCCGCTCACGGCGATCGGAGCGCTCACCGCAGCCCCGTATTCCGCTTCCGTGATCCAATCGAGATCGAGAAGCCGGCCGAGCACCTGGTTGCGCCGCTTCTCCGCACGGCCGGGGCTGTTGAGCGGCGAGTTGCGCTCGGGCAACTGCGGCAAACCCGCCAACAGGGCGATCTGATCGAGAGACAGGTCCCGCGCCGACTTGCCAAAGTATAGCTGCGAGGCGGCCTCGACGCCGTACGTGCCGCTCCCAAGGTAAATCTGGTTGAGATAAACCTCGAGAATCTGGCCCTTGGTATACAGACGCTCCATGCGCAGGGCGATCAGCGTTTCCTTGATCTTGCGCTCGATGGTTTTCTCCCGGCTGATTTCGGGGATCAGGTTGCGCGGCAATTGCTGCGTGATCGTGCTGGCTCCCTGGTCGCGCGATCCGCGCAATGCGTTGATGGCCAACGCCCGCGCAATCCCCTTGGGGGTGATCCCCGCGTGGTGCAGGAATTCCGTGTCCTCGATGGCAATGAACGCCTCCGGCAGGCGGCTTGGCAAGTCGCCTAGCGGCACAACCTGGCGCCGCTCGTCGAACAACTGCGCAAAGGACGCTCCCCTGGCATCCTCCAGCACCGTCATCTGCGGGGGATCGTACAACTCCATCTCGGGAATCGGTCCCGAAGCCACCAGCCAGCCGGCGACCGCGCCCGTGCCAAAGCCGATCACCGCCAAGATCAGGCAGATCACGAGGCTGCCCAGCCACCAGACGCTGCGCGCGAGGAATCCACCCTTTCGCACGCGGCGGTCGCTTTGCGCGGGAGGATCCGGGACCCGCGAAGGGGTCAGACTTCCCAAAATCGCGCTGCTCTTGGCTCGCCTGGCCACGGTTGTCTCGCTCCGCAAGGTGTTCAACCCCGCGAACGTGACGCCCCCCCGGGCTCAACGGCAAGATGAAATGGAGTATTCTTCAGGCCCGGCGCGCGCCCGACTTCAACTCGTCAAGGAACATGTCAAACCGTTCCGGGGGCTCCGCCCGGAAGGTCAGCCAGCGGTTTCCCTTCCCCGGGTGGCGGAACTTCAGCCGGACCGCATGCAGCATCATCCGCTGCGGGGCCGGCTTGAATTCCTGGAAGCGCCCGCTGGGGAACTTCTTGAGCGCCAGTTTCTTGTACAGGCCATCCCCCACCACCGGGTGCGCGGCCTCCGCGCAATGGATCCGTATCTGGTGCGTGCGACCAGTCACCACTTCCAGTTCAAGGAGCGTCG
>CAYTRP010000292.1:220-1708 GCA_964440195.1 uncultured Candidatus Sumerlaeota bacterium | reverse complement strand
AGCGTCGCGCGCCTGCCAAAGCGCTCCCGCACGAGGTAGCGCGTGATCGCCTCCTGCACGCCATGGGGAAGTTGCCCCTTGGCATTGCGCTCCACCCCGGGGAGATTCTGCCGCAATCCATCCGCACCGCGCCCCATGAAGCTGTGCCACTCGCCCTTGTCCTGCTCCACGATCCCCTCGACGATGGCCGTGTACTTGCGCTCCATCGTGCGGCCGGAGGCCTGCCGTTGCAGTTCGCGGGCGGCTTCGGCGGTCTTGGCAAGGACCATCAATCCGCTGGTCTCCTTGTCGAGCCGATGCACCAGCACGGGATTGGGAACCTCCATGCCCTGCGAGCGCCAGTAGTGCTTCAACAATTCCACGACCGGAGGATTGCGGCCCGTCGCCTCATCCTCAACCGGTTGGACCACCAATCCCACCGACTTGTTCACCACGACCACCTGGTCATCGTCATGGATCACCTCGACGAGGTCGCGGATCAGGGGCCGCTTGGGCTTGCCCTTCCCCTGGATGCCATGACGCAGGTCGATCCGGAGTCCCATTCCCTCCGCCAGGACGGCATCCAGATCCTCCATGCGGTCCTCGTCCGCTTCCACCAAGCCATTCTTCACCAGCATCACCACCGAGCGGGAACCAAGCGACGGGAACTCCAGGGCGAGCACCTGCTTGAGCCGCAGGCCCTCCCACGAGGCCTTCCATGGAAGCTCATGAAGTTTCTGGTCGATCGGGACGGGCACGGGAAGCCTTTCAGTTAGGGAGTGGGAGTGTCGGGCTTGAAGGCCACGACCGACAGGGGCGGCAATGTCACGTTGATCGAGTGATAGTGGCCATGAATCGCCCAATGATCGGCCCACACGCCGCCATCGTTGCCCATGTTGGAACCACCATAGAAGTGCGAATCGGTGTTGAGCACCTCGCGATAATGGCAGGGCCAAGGCACCCCGAGACGGTAGTTCAAGCGGGGAATCGGGGTGAAATTGCACGCCACGACGAGATGTTCGGCGTTCTCGCCCCAGCGAATGAACGCCATCACGGACTGACGCCAGTCGCTACAGTCAACCCAGGTGAAGCCCCTGGGCTCGTGGTCGAACTTCCACAGCGATTGCTCCCCGTGATAGAGGGCGCCGAGGTGTTCCATGAGCCTTTGGATGCCGACTCGCGACTCGTGCCCCGCCTCGTGCCAGTCAAGGCTGCGATTGAAGCGCCACTCGCCACCCTGGGCGAACTCGCTTCCCATGAAGAGGAGCTTCTTTCCCGGATGCGTCCACATGTAGGCCAGGAGAAGCCGATAGTTGGCGAACTTGTCCCAGTCGCACCCGGGCATGCGCGACAGCAGCGATCCCTTGCCATGCACCACCTCGTCATGCGACACTGGCAGGAGGAAGTTCTCGCTGAAGGCATAGATCATCGAAAATGTGAGATCGTTGTGGTGATAGCTTCGATGGACGGGGTCCTTCAAGAAGTAATCCAGCGTGTCGTTCATCCAGC
>CAYTRP010000292.1:0-210 GCA_964440195.1 uncultured Candidatus Sumerlaeota bacterium | reverse complement strand
CCACTTCATCGTGAACCCCAACCCACCCCCGTAGGTGGGGCGGCTCACGGCCGGGAAGGACGTGGACTCCTCGGCGATCGTGAACGCGCCGGGGAACTGGCCGTGGACCTCATGATTGAGGCGGCGCAGAAACTCGATCGCCTCGAGGTTTTCCCGCCCGCCGTGCCTGTTGGGAACCCAGTCCCCCTCCTCGCGGCTGTAGTCGAGGTA
>CAYTRP010000291.1:0-5245 GCA_964440195.1 uncultured Candidatus Sumerlaeota bacterium | reverse complement strand
ATCTCCTCCAGGCTGCGGTTGGTTGCCGCCACCACCCGGATATCGACGGGGATGGTTGCAATGCCCCCTACGCGGGTGATTTCCCGCTCCTGGAGGACGCGGAGCAGTTTGGCCTGGAGGGTGAGGGGAAGCTCCCCCACCTCGTCCAGAAACAGGGTGCCGCCGTCGGCCATCTCGATGAGCCCGACCTTTGCCTTGGTCGCCCCCGTGAAGGCGCCCCGCTCGTGCCCAAACAACTCGGACTCGATCAGCGCCTCCGGGATGGACGCGCAGTTGATGGCAACAAATCTCCCGGCACCGCGCCGGCTGGACTGGTGCAGCGTCCGGGCGGCGAGTTCCTTGCCGGTACCCGATTCCCCGGTAATGAGGACGGAGCTGTCCGAGGGGGCGACGCGGTTGAGGATCTCCCGGAGCCTGCCCATGGAGGGTGCCTTGCCGATGAGCAACGGATCCGCGCTTCCCCGGCCACGCGCCTCCCCTGTCCCCGCCTTGCCCCCATTGTATGCCTCGGAAAGGGCGCTGTTGATGTCCTTGAGGCGCTTGTGCTCGAAGGCCCGCCCGATGGTGAGCAGGATCTCGTCGGTCTTGAATGGCTTCGTGATGTAATCGAAGGCGCCCTGCTTCACGCACTCGATGGCGCCCTGGATGGTGCCAAAGGCGGTCATCATGATGACCTCGCAGGGCAGGCCAAGCTTTCGCACCCTGCCAAGTACCTCGTGCCCGGTTAGCTCCGGCATCCGTATGTCCGAGAGCAGGAGGTCCACGGGTGACGCCCGAAGGAACTCCAGCGCCTTGGCGGGGTTCACGAAGGTGGTCACGTGATATCCCTCCAACTGCAAGACCTTTGACAGGATCTTCCCCATGTTCTCCTCGTCATCGAGGACAACGATGGAGCCACGATAGGGTTTGGATCCGGCGGCGTTCATGTCGGCGAGCCCTGGGGAGGTGGGGACCACGACGAAGGGGTCGGGGCCCGCTCCCTGCTCAGTGAATCCTCAGGAAGTCATAGTTGACCGGCGCCGGCATGGTGAGACTGCTGGCGGGATCACCGAAGTACAGGTAGGTGCGTGCCGTGCGACCGGCACCGGGGTACTTCGTCAGGTACCGGATCCGGGCGCGCGTGAATGCCTCTCCCGAAGTCTCGGGGCGGAATCCCATGGGCTGGCGCACCTGTTCGACGAACTCCACCGAGAAGTCAAACTGCGGGAAATAGGGTTCCGGCGCGGCGGGCGTGATCGTGGCGACAGCCCCCACCGTCGGTGTTGTGATCCAGAGCTTGCCGAGGGGATCCAGCGTTGCGATGGGGCCTGCAAAATAGGAATTCAGGCAACTGAAGGTCGTGATCAGCGGCCACTGATTCACGGTGTTCAGCGTCGGGATGTCCGCGGACACCAGGAAACTCTCGTCGCCCCAGACATTCGTGTTGCCATGACCCGTGTACATCAGCATCGCCGCCCCGCCGTTTGGACCTTCGAGGAGCGCCTTCATCTGTCCGAAAGCCGGTTGCTTGGCTCCGGTCAGTTCAACGACGGTCGAAGGACGTCCGGAATCCAGCCACAGCGTTGCGAGGGTCTGGCTATCCGACCGGTAGTCCACAAACTCCCCGGGACTCGGGTTATCCGCCACGAACACCCCAATCCGATCCAACGCGCCAAGGTCCTCGCTGATGGCCGCGTGGGCGAGTGCCCGGCCGACGATGACATCCAACTGTCCGGTTGTCTTCACCGGGAGGCGCGCCATCTGGACATCTTCAATGGCATCGTCCCCGTAAAGCAGTCCATAGAACTGATCCACGATGTTCTCGATCACGATGCCGCTATCGGGGAAGCTTGCCTCGATGTATATCGGGACTTGGGGGGTGGTCATCAGGCCCATGTAATCCCGGCGGTCAAAGGAGGCATCGCCCACCAGCACCAATCGCGGGAGCATTTCCCTTTGAGGGGCGGCATCCAGAATGTCGCGAACGGCCGAACGGATCGCAGTGGGATCCTGCTGGCCGCCGTTGTATGCATTGTAGGCCGCCTGCGGGTCCAACTCGATGACTTCATCCGCTTGCGAGGCCACCAGAGGGGCCAGGGAAGCGGCAAGCAAACGGTCGCGAACGTAGATCGCCGACAGCAATTCGTCGGGAGCGGTTGTCTCCGGCAGGTTTTCCGCGGGCACCACCTTTTGGGGGACTTCCGCCGCGTCCATGCGCTGGGCGAAATAGACTCCCGCCGTCGAGGGCGCCTCGAATTGGATCCCGACCGTCCCACTTGCATCGGTGAAGACATGCGGGTCCAGGAGCCGCACTGGGGCGTTCGGATTGGTGATGTCGAGCACCACGACATCCGGTGCGGTGGTGCCTCCCGGGAAGCCACCGATCGTGACGTGCCGGGGCTCCTCCGAGCCCGTCAGGCTTACCGCCGTCTTTCCCGTGCCGTCGATGCGGGGATAGCCCGTCCATGCGAGAGTCACATCGCGCAAGTTCTGGCTGTCGCCCAATCCCGGCATGCCTGGGACAGAATGGCTGAATGTGAGGTTGGCGGGATTGGGAAGCGAGGGCAATTCGATGGACTGAAAGCGCGTCGCCTGGGTCCTGCCATCCCATTCGATTCTTGGCAGCGCGACCCCCTGAAAGCTCACATTCGCGAAGTGATCGGGATTGAACGCCATGTTGGAAGTCAGCCCCAGCAGCCGAACCTGCACGAAGACGGTGGTTGAGGTGAGATGATCGTGCACCGGCAGGGGGGTATTGATGTTCTGCGTCTGCGAAATGCGGTACCCGACAAAGCGTTGTTCAAGCGGCAGGATGGCCGCCCGTTCATATCGCCCGCCGATGTTGCGTATGTCGTAGACCCGGCTGCGGCTCTGGGCAATCTCGTCGGACGTGGGCGCCAGCGTGGGAAAGGCCGAACGGGTTGCGGGGACTGGAGAGGGATCTCCCCCGTCAAGCGTGGCGAATAGGCTGTCGTTATTGTCCGTCAAGGTATCCCGGCGCGGCGCGTAGACAATCAGATGGCTGCCCGTTGCGGTCAAAGCGGGGATCCGGTTGCCGTGATGATCGAGACGCAGATCGCCGGCATCTCCCGGTCCTATCCCGAGATCCGCGAGGGGAATGGCCAGCAAGCCGCTCCCTCGACGATAGGTGATTCGAGTGTCTCCCGGGGGAGATGGCAATGCCGCCCGCGATCGCGACCGGTCCCATCCCACGCTTGCCAGGGGCACCGAGGCCATCGACTCGCCGTTCAGGAATATCGAGCGCGCCATTCGCGCCGAGGCACTCCCAGCGGTGACAGATTGGCGCGCCAATTCCCGCGCTGGTTGCGCATCGACCTCCAGTTCGATGGTCACGAGGCTGCCCGGGGGGCCCGCGATTTCCCGGTCGATTACGATGTGCAGACAGGGAACGGTTCCCACGACCGCCTCGCTGACCGAGACCGCGGCTTCCGCCGATTCGGGCGACACGCGTGCCCTCCAACTTTGCGGTGCGCCCGGAAGCGCCACAAGGGCTCCTGTCGTGAGGCGCGGTGCCAAGGTAATGGGTGCCCTGGCCATCTCGATCAGGTCCCAATCCTCCTGCGGATCGAGGGCGACTGTGGAAAGAGGGAGATAAGCGGGCATTGTCGCGGCTTCGGTTGGGGCCTCGACCTCATAGCCGATGACCGGGGCAAAGCGGATCGTTCCCGCGCGTGCCCGCTCCTGCCCGAAGGCTTCCGCGTCGCCTTTGACCAGTGAAAATCGGGCACTTGCCGGCGAGGGGAAGGCCACCGCGCTTCCCAAGGTTCCCACCAGCAGACCGACACCCAATCGCCTCAACACGCTCATGGTCTTTTCCATCCCGGTTTCGATTTTTCGGCAACTCCGTGGTCCGGCAGGGTACACGGTTCGCTTTGCCCTGCAAGGGAGAACGAACCGCCCACCCCCGTGCACGGACCTTGCCGATAGCCACAATCATGTCATCCCCCAAGCCCGGTATCCCAAACTGCTTCCTCCCCATGACGCGCGGACGCCGATGGATCGGGTGGGTCGTGTTGGTTGCATTGCTCGCCGGGTTTCTCGGATGGGGCTATGTCATGATGAGACTTACCTCCGCTTCAAGGGTGGGGGTTGACGAGTTTGAAAACCGCGTCCGCCATCGCCTTGTCCGCGAGGGCCTGATGCCCCCCGAGTACCGGCATTGGTACCCCGAGAGACTGGATCTGGTCAAACACCTGCTCCTGTATGCGCCGTTTGGGTTGATGGCCGGACTTGCCGGCACGGTCATCAGGTCCGCGCCTCGTGGCAGCTTCCACCGGCTGTTCACTCGCAGCCATCCGGCATGGGCGTTGATTGGAACGGGGCTCGTGCTCGCCGCCATCGACGAGGCGCGCCAGATCTGGATTCCATCCCGTTCCGCCGATGTGTTGGACTTGCTTGCGGGCTGGATGGGGATCGGTCTTGCCTTCGCTCTTTGGCGGTGCGGCGAAGCGACCGCGCGCTTGCTCTCCTCCATGGTCCGAAGAAGGTTCGGGCTCGTTCCGGTCCACCATCAGCCTTGACGCTTGGGGCCTGTCCGCCGCCGATTCTCCTGCCATTTGCCTTCGGGGGATGATCCGATGATCGTCGTGAACACAGAAACAGTTCCCGGATACCGTCTGGTGCGCGTTCTGGGATTGGTGCAGGGCAATACGGTTCGTGCCAAGCACCTCGGTCGCGACATCATGGCGGGATTCAAGAACCTCGTCGGCGGAGAACTGACCGGATACACGGAATTGCTCACGGAAGCGCGCACGGAGGCCGTCCAGAGAATGATTGAGGAAGCGCAGCGCTATGGCGCCAATGCGGTCCTCAACGTGCGCTTCAGCACGTCGGCCATCACGCAGGGCGCGGCGGAACTCTACGCCTACGGAACCGCCGCATGGCTGGAACCCGATGCCGCCGCTTACGGCTCATCGGAACCTCCCTATCCTGCATGAGGCGGCCAACCTGACCGTGGATTCACCCTCGCTCATCGAGATCGCGTTCCAGTCTTTCGGAACCATCTGCCAGTGCATCTGCCCCGTTTTTCTCATTATCCTGGGGGCGGTTGCGGGAACGCTCAATGAGCAGGCGCACATTCGTCGAATCGAGAAGCGCGAGCGCGAACTGGCCTACATGGCCGCGACCGACATTCGCGTGTTTCTCGGCCCCGCCGATCCCCGCGCGGGTGCGATGTTGGTGACCAGCGAGGTCGTCATCGCCAGCGATGCCCTCAAGAACTTCATTGCCTGGTTCATCAAGCTGG
>CAYTRP010000290.1:0-5279 GCA_964440195.1 uncultured Candidatus Sumerlaeota bacterium | reverse complement strand
CCGGGACGGGGCGCACATCGCCATCGGGTTCGACGCGAACGGGGAAGAGATTGTCCGGGGGTTCATCGCGCCGGCATGGAGCGACTACTATTCCATCGAATCGGATTTCGACACACTGCCCCTCGAATGGAACGAAATCCAGCTTTGCCGGACGTTCGAGCGAAACAGCGTCTACACCCAGGACGGCGACGAGAACGAGGGTCCCCAAAGATGGGTCATCCGCCGGCAGGTCGTCGCGTCGGTCGAGAAGGGCAAGCGCGAGATCCGGCTGTTTCACGACGCGGCGCTGACGGAACCGGCCAAAGTGGCGCGGCAATACTTTGTCCACGGAAACGCCACGGCGCGGGGGGTCGGGAGCGGCTTCGTGGACAAGGTGCATACCGTGGACGGTTCGTATCACGGTTCACTCGACGACGGGGAAGAAATCGGCGACGGGCTGATCCTGCGGAACGCATGGGACTGGGAGACGGGTGCCGGTTTCTTCACTGTGGAGGGAAGGAGCCGCGTCGTGTTCGTCGGGCGCGGGCAGAGAAACAACTTCCACACGACCGGGCTAGGGTTCGAGGTCGCCACCCTGTCCCGGACGCCCATCATGGCGATCGAGAATCTGCGCGGGAGCCTGCTTGTCCTGACGCAGATGGGCCAGGCCTACATCGTCGGCACCGCTCCCTTCGAGGACCCCGCGACATTCGAGTTGGCCGTGGAGTTCGACGCGCGGGAGGTCATGCCGGACCAACTCCTGACCTATAACGGGACATGCCTTTCCACGCGCTCATGGGTGTTCCACAATGGATCGGTGGGGTGGATGGGCTCGGAGGGACCTTGGGCGCTGGACGGGGTGACGTTCACGGATCTTGCCGACCAGGAAATTACAAAGTTGTGGGGCGTGGTGCCCAAGAGCGTGCTGGCCGGCGCGTGTTGCGCCGTGGACCAATCCCACAAGTCCGGCGCCACGATCCGGTTTGGGGGGATGAGAACGACACCGGAGGGGAAGAACCGGTTCCAGCTTGGCCTGCACCTGAAGCGCGGCCACTGGACCGATTATTCCAATACGGCGGTGATGGACTCGTGCGCCGTTGCCCAGATGGAAAACGGCGACCAGCGCGTGCTCTTCGGGGGCATGGGGAGGTTGTGGCTTTACGGCAACCAATTCGCGCCTAGGTTCGGATACCCTCACACCGCGGGGACGCGGTTCGGTGACGTGGCGAAGCTGCGGGACGGAAACGGGTTGCCGATTCTGGAAACGGCACAGGGGGCGTTCACGTCGTGGGGCAGCCGGCGGTATTGGAACGGCGCGGGCATCCGCGTTGCCGTGCTCGACGATCTCGGGAACGCGCAGACCGGGACGGTCATCACGATCCAACCGGACGGGGTGCTGGCCATCCAGCCGGACGGGAGCGGATGGCAAATGGCGCAGGGGCGGGTGTACCGGTTCGTGATCGGGCCGAGACTTTGGGAGATTGAATTGCCGTGGCGCGTGGCGGCGGGAGGATTCACGGGGGTCGAGGCGGAGATGTTCCAGTTCGACGCGCTTCGATTGGTTCGTGAAGTTCACGCTGGAGGGGAGCCGGAACACGCCCAACCTGGACGATGCGGACTCGGCTGATCTTCCGAAGAAGCGCGTCGACGGCAAGGTGCTGACCCGGAGGCGGTTGCTTGCCCAGAACAATGCGGTTCGCCTGGCGACCGGAAGCGATCACCGGGTGAGGCTGACGTTCGAGGGGATGCACCCCCCCGACTGCCATCTGACGCTCAGAAGAATCCTGTTGGGTCTCCGATACCACGGGAGGCTCTGACGCATGGGCAAGCGTGGCCAGCGCAAGGTAAACAACTTCCACCGGTTCGGGAACCTGTTCGCGAAAGCCTTGGGGGACGGGTCTTCCGCTTCCGAGTTCCTGTCGTGGTTGAACGAGCTATGGGAGATGTCCTCTCGCGGGGGAGGGGACGGCGGTCCGGCGTTTGGGGAAATCAAGTCCGCCGGGCAGGGAAACGTGGTCGCGAAAAAGCCTTTCGACTCGTTTTTGTTGATTGGTGGCGGGGTGCTGACCGTCGCGACAAGCCCATCGAGCAACAGCGTCACGTTGAACGTGCCGCCGGTGACGCCGGGGCAGGCGAATGCCTTCACGTCCTTCACGGTGACGGGCGAGGGGACTCATAACGCGAGCGGGGCGGACTCGTTCACGCTGACAGCGGGCACAAACGTCACGCTCGCGCGGTCGGGCTCGACCGTGACGATCAGCGCGAGTGGCGGAGGCGGGGGCGGTGGTCCCGGGGCGAAGAACTCCATAGAGATTGATGCGGGCGACGTGCAGCTTGTCGGGGATGAGGCGACCCCGGCCGTGCGGAAGTACTACGGGACGGACGCGGGTGGCTCGCGCGGGTATCACGACCTCCCGGCTGGGTCGGGGACGGGCGAGGGGCCGTTCGGCATCGCGGCGGACTTCTTCCGGCCCACGCAGACGAACGGAGCGCTGGACCTGCAACAGCTTCAAACGAACGCGGCGCACCCCAATCAGGTGTATCTGGGCTTCCCCACGGCGGTTGACCGGTTCGCCGAGTGCCTGATTCCGCGAATGCCGGACGACTGGAACCTTGGGCCGGTGCGGTTCCGGTTCGTGTGGTCCCACCCGGCCACAACCACGAACTTTGACGTGGTGTGGAGTGTGCAAGCCCGCGTGACGCGGAACGACGATCTGGTGGCGGCAAACTTCGGGACGGCTGTGAACGTGACCGACACGGGGGGGACGACCAACGACATTTATGTGAGCGACCTGACGGGATACGTCACACCTTCTGGGACGGCGGGGGCGAACGCGGCGCTGTGGCTGCGGATTGCGAGGCTGGGGACGAATGGGAGCGACAACATGGCCGTGACGGCGCAGCTCTTGGGCGTCATCATGGAGTGGGACGCGGCCTGATGCCAACACTCTTGGGGAAACGGGAGCGATGGTTGTGGATGACCGCCGACGAAATGAAGCGGTATCCGCCGGGGGAGCACGACGAGTTGATCTTTGGGCGGAACTGGGACGGTCAGTGGCAGACGGGGCCGAACGCCTGGCAGGTGCGGAGCATTGACGAGATTACCTATACGCCCGGCGAACACGCGACACTGACGGGAGGCACTGGCTGGGACGGTCAGTGGCAGACGGGGCCGAACTATGCGCGGATTCTCGGGGAGGACGACGCGAACGGGTACAGCGTGGGCAGCGGTTCGGCACCTTATTCGGACGGCATCGGGCTTGGAACGCCGGTCATTTCCGGCGTGGATGTCGTCAATATTTCGGGATCAGACAACGGGTTTAGGATTGTCAGCGGCGCTATTGCGTGGGCGCTGGACCCGTCGGAAAGCTGGAACACCATCCAGATCGGTTGCCTCGTTCATATTCCCGTGACCGCAGCGACGGGACTGGGTGCCGATTCGTTGCAGATCGGAGTCTGCCACGGCGCGGGCGGCATTCCCGGCATCGTCGCGGCTGGCAGTGTCGGCAATGCGATTTTCTGGCGGTCCGTCGGGTGGTCTTACCACACTTCCGGCACCATGCAAGCCGCCGCAAGCAACGCCGCGCAACTCGGAAAGCTGGTGGCGGGTTCGCTCTCGACCGCGAACATTTCAACGATTTCCCGGGTGGGTTGCATTAACAGCAGCGCGGCGGTTGTGAGGTGCCCCGTGGTCATAACCATAACCAAAGGCTCGCCCAACTGGACGCTTGCCGTGACGCGCCGAACGACAACGACAGCAGGGCCGGGGTTTGACCGCACGGAGGGAATCACCAAGGCGGCGACGGAAAACTCCGACCCGGCTGCAATGCTGGGGGCGCAGCACAATCAACATTCGGCAAGCATCGCGTTCAGTGCGGGTGGTGGCGATCCAGACACGTTCTTTGTTTCGTCCGGTGCCGTTGGCGCTTACGTTTCGGGCATTTACATCGCGAGACTCGCATGAGAAAGGTGGAAAGCCATGTCTTTTGACATCGTAGAAATGACCCCCGGCACGAACGGCATCATTATAGCAAACCAAGCCGTTTGGCGTCCACCCGTGTTCCGCGAGAATTGGACGACCCTGCGCGTCTGTGCTGGCATCCATGTCAGCAACACGGTTATTGCGGAATTAGCCGGAACACCAAGGTTCTACCTTGGCGCGTGCCACGACGCCCCGGACGGTGGGCCGGGGCAGTCAGGGTGCGCCCACTTTGTGGGGGTTAGAGCCAATAGGCCCGCGTGGTCCGAGACAAGCGTCGATTCATCACCGGAAGTGCGAGTGGTGGGAACCACAACCGTTGAAGGAGATCTCCAGTACGGAAAAATCCTTTCAGGGACACCTTCCTTTTTTTCAATTGGGACTTCTGCGCAAGTCAAAATGCAAATAGGGGCCATTCACGTTGGCACCGCCACCCGTACCCGTAGCTTCGTGATCGTTCAGCTTCGGCGGGTCAGCAGCACCGAGATTGAAGTATCCATCGCAAAGCCTTATAACGACAATACAGCAGATTTAACGCGAGCGTGCGTTGCCGCAACGGATAGCACGATCAAATCGGCGTTGGCCAACCCGGGCGATATTGCTAGCGTTGTTGACGAGATAAATGCAACGCTTACTAACAACGCATGGAACTTCCGTACTGGAGCCTCCAACGTTACCATTGGCGGCAGCGATCCGCCACTGGACGCGTGGGCCATGGGCTGGTCTCGCAATGAAAGCAACCCCATGTGGCTCGTGAAGGCCTATGCGGCGGCGCAGGCGTAAGGACGGTACCCTCGACCACGTTTTCATCCGCTGGAACCGGACGACGGTGCCCTGCTACGTCTCCGAGGTGCTGGTGGCGAGGGTGGCTTGACAGCCATAACCGCCCGTGCATAGAAATCGCCCTTTTCTATGCACATGGCCAACGACGTGTATAGTCCGTACACATGTCGGCCCCTAAAACGCTGGCGGCGCAAGGTTGACGGTTGGCGCAACCCTCCCGGCGTACTCGCGAAAGCATGAGCGAGCACACCGACAACAACGCCGGCCAACCCCCTCCTGCCCCCGCGACGCGGGGAATCATCACCGCCTGCAACGACAACGGGATATTCCACCGCTGCCTGTTCGCCCTCACGAGATCCTGCCGCGACAAGGGCATCCCCCTCACCATTTTCGACCACGGTCTCGCCAAGCACCGCGTCCTCGCGCTTCGCGAACGCGGCGCGAATGTCGTCCCGGACAAGTCGAACTACCTGACCCCCATCAACCAGATAGCCCGCCGCCACGGCGCCAAGCCGTTCGCCCCGGCGGAAGTGCGCCG
>CAYTRP010000289.1:0-5286 GCA_964440195.1 uncultured Candidatus Sumerlaeota bacterium | reverse complement strand
CAGGTAGCAATTGATGGGATACCCACCACCAACATCCACATACAGGGGTTGGGGCTCGCTTCGTTCCTCATCTTTGATATACGTGACGTAGCGATCATACTCCGCCAGGAAGGGATGGGAGGCAATGCGGGAGTTCTCCACCGAAATGCTGGAGCCCGGGATGGTAAGCAAGGCGCTCTGCGGCTGGGCGTTGCTCATGGCCTGTTCCATGAGTCGCTCCCATTTGGCGGCTTCATACGCGTTGACGGCCATGAAAACCAGCGGCACCGCGCTGATCAGCAGAACAGGCAATGCGACGATGCCGACCACGAGCAACAACCACTTCCGGGATTTGCCGCGTTTCGCCGCCATGACGATCTCCTTGTTGTCACCGATTCAAGGCTGGGGAATGGCATGTTTGCGTGCAAGCTGAAGCTCAATCGGCAGGAGACCTTCCCCCAATTGCGTGGATTCGCGCCCTGCGATCCCGATGGCCATTCAAAGTAGCTCGGCCATCTTGCCCGAGACCGGTTGTTTTTGGTTCATCGCATCGGGTCACGGTCAGGATGGCCGTGCTACTTTCCCGGGCGGGTGGATGACTGTTGGTTATTGGCACAAACCCGTATTTTCCTCCCCCTCGCGTCCCGCGGCAAGCGATTCCAGCGCCGCAACAAGGGGCGGCAAGTCCTGACGGACCGTGTTCCACACGACATGCGCGTCCACGTCATCGTAGTCGTGAATCAGCAAATTTCTCATGCCGGTCATTTCGCTCCAGGGAACCTCTGGATGCGCTGCCCGCGTTTCGGGTGAAACGCGCCGCGCCGCCTCGCCGATGATTTCAATGCGGCGGATGACGGCATCCTGCACCTGGATGTTATGTGCAAAATCCTCTTCAGAAAGGCCATTCAGGTAAGACATCGCCAGTCGCGCCGCATCGATGATGTCCTGCATGTACGCCCGGTCACGCCGCATAGACCACCTTGGCCGATTGCAGGATGGCTTCCCGGCGCGGAGCGTTGCGGCTGGCCTCGATGCCTTGGCGGCTGACCAGGTCAACCGGCCGGCCCAGCAGGGCCTGCAATTGCCCCTTGATTCGCACCATGTCGAAGAGGGTCGGGCGGGCTTCGGGGTGAAAGCGAACCATGACGTCAATGTCGCTGTCGGGGCGAAAATCCGCGCGCAAGGCGGACCCGAACAGGGCAAGCTCGATGATTTGCCATTGCTGGCAGAAGGCGGCGACTTG
Source organism: uncultured Candidatus Sumerlaeota bacterium (assembly GCA_964440195.1). Taxonomy (GTDB): domain Bacteria; phylum Sumerlaeota; class Sumerlaeia; order SLMS01; family JAHLLQ01; genus CAYTRP01. Next base: position 4,064 of record CAYTRP010000289.1, on the reverse strand, counting down.
CTCTTGGGAAAGGGGAATGGCTTGGGTGCTCATGGCGCTGGGTGAACCTCGCGGCAACCTTGGCATTTTCCGGCGCCTGTTCAACCGAAACCTTGTCATTGCTTGCTCACGATTCCTTCTACTCCTTCGCCTCCATCCCAATCCTCCTCCTCCTCGCATCCCTTACCACCGGCCGCACCGGCAAGATCTCCGCAAGCTCGTCGAGATTGATCCGTCGCGCGACGCCGATGGAGAGAACCATGCTGACCGTCCTCCCTTCGGCGACCTTTTTGACCCTGATCTTCAGCCGTGCCCGGTTGCCGGGGTGGAGGATCAGTTGCGTCGCCACGATGTCTTTGGGACGGAGAGTGAATGTTCTGTTACCCATCCAAATGGGGTGGCGCGCGGCCACGAAGCTGGGTGGTATCCAGGACGTTGCCCAAAGCCCCAAGCCGCAAATGGCGAGGACCATTGCAAGACCCAACAGACCGGAAGGTGTCGGAAGCGGCACACCCTGGTTGGCCCAAATGACGATTCCCAGCGTGGCAAGAGCCGGAAGGACCGAGAGCCAAGCGACTCGTTTCCAATGAATCTCCTGCTGCAATTCCTTGATGCCCCGCCTGATGTCCCGCCGCCGCCGCGACACGAACGACCACCTCGGGGCGAACCAGAACAGGAACTTGCGCGCCATGGGTCCGGTCTCCCTTCGCGGATCATGCAATCCCTGTATGATCTACGCGGGCTGGCGGGCGCTATTCAAACGAAATGGCTCGATTGTCCAACGCGAGATGCATCCACCTCGCAGGGCTGGAGCCCCGCCGTTCCGGGAAGTCTCAGGACCGAGGGACTTCCTCGCCGAATCGCTGCTCGCGTTCGACCAACTCCCTTTCCCGCTGGATTTCCTTGGCCAACTCCTCTTCCGTTGGCAGATAGAGCTTGTAGCGGCTGGCGAATATCCGCGTGTCCCCTTCCGGGAGGGTGTATCGGACCACCGCCTCGTTTTTCTCCGTGCATAAAACGATGCCGATTGGGGGATTCTCCCCCTCTTGGATCATCTCCCGCTGGTAATAGTTCACATACATCTGCATCTGGCCGAGATCCTGGTGCGTGAGCGGCCCCGTCTTCAGGTCGATCAAAACAAAGCTGCGGGTCAGCCGATTGTAAAACACCAGGTCGATGAAGTAATGTTGCCCGTCGAGCGTGATCCGCGACTGGCGTCCCATGAAGGCGAACCCTTTCCCCAGCTCCAACAGGAACTCCTGGAGTTTGTCGATCAGGGCGTTTTCGAGATCCGACTCCCGCAGCCGCTCCGATTGGGGAAGGCCAACGAATTCCAGAACGTAAGGGTCTTTCACGAGGTCTTGTGGCGTTGCCAGCATCTGCCCTTCTTGGGCCAAAGCCATCACCCCCTCTTTGTCCCGGCTGAGGGCCAACCGCTCGAAGAGCAGTGAATGGACCTGACGTTCAAGCTCCCGGGTGGACCAGCGAGCCGCCACCGCCTCCACCTCGTAGAAAGCCCGCGCTGCCGACTTTTCGACCCTCAGAAGCACCCGGTAATGCGTCCACGACAATTCGCGACGCAGTGCGTCGCATTTTGGGTAGGCTAGGTAAAGCCCCCGCATGTGCTGAAGATTCGACCGGTCGAACCCCTTCCCGAAATCGTCCTTCAGCCGGCGCGAGAGCACCTTCAGAATCTCCGCGCCGTATTCGGCCCGCTTGTGCCCCGCCTGCTCTTCCTCCACGATCAGGCGCCCGATTTCCCAATAGCACCGCACCATCTCGTGATTGATGGCGCGCCAGGCGCGTTCCCGCGCCGCGGCGAGAACCTCCCTCACCTGTGCATAGAGAGAATCGAGGGAAGAAGGTTTTGCAGGGGTCTGATGAGCCATGGTCATGTGCCCACTTCCTGTTGTCGGCCAAGCAGAGGTATTTTGGCAGGTAGATGGAATGGGCGTTGGGGGGCGCTCAACCCAAACCTGCTGGCCCCGCTCCACGGAACTCTCCTTGAGATCGGGCCCCTGTTTTGCTCACTTGGCGGACAGATCGGAGGGGAGACGAACATGGCTTCCAGTAACCTCCTCAAGAAGACCAACAAGAGCCTCCTCGCGGGCGCGGCCGTTCTCGTCCTTGCCGCCTGCGTCGTCCTTGTCGCACTCCTCCTCCCGGGCTCGCCCCGCGAGGAAACCCGCGTCCGCGCCACCACCAACCCGGAGACAGGCCCTGTGACATTCCGCGAACTGACCCCCGAAGAAGAGTACATCATCGTCAGGAAGGGGACCGAGCGACCCTTTACCGGCGAGTACAACAAGTTCTACGAGCCGGGAACCTACCATTGCCGCCGGTGCGATGCGGCGCTCTACGAATCGACTTCGAAGTTCGATTCGGGATGCGGTTGGCCGAGCTTTGACGACGAGATCAAGGGTGCCGTGAAGCGCCTGCCCGATCCGGACGGACGCCGCACGGAGATCGTCTGCGCGCGGTGCGACGGGCACCTGGGGCATGTGTTCCTCGGCGAGGGCTTCACCGGGAAGGACACGCGCCACTGCGTGAACTCGATCTCGATGATCTTCAAGCCCGCCGGCGAGACCGAAGCGGAGGTGAAGACCGCGCGCGCCGTGTTCGCCGCCGGTTGCTTCTGGGGCGTGGAGCATTACTTCAAGAAGGAGCCCGGCGTCATCGCCACGGCCGTCGGATATTCCGGCGGACACAAGGTGAACCCCACATACCGCGAAGTTTGCACCACCGACACGGGCCATGCGGAGGCCGTGGAGGTGGTGTACGATCCCACGAAGACGAGTTTCGAGAAGCTGGCCAAGCTCTTCTTCGAGATCCACGACCCGACGCAGGTGAACCGCCAAGGGCCCGACACCGGCACGCAGTACCGTTCGGCGGCGTATTACCAGAACGACGAGGAGAAGGCGATCATCGAAAAGCTGATCGGACAGTTGAAGGCGAAAGGCTACAAAGTCGCAACCGAGGTGGAAAAACTCGAAGTCTTCTATCGCGAGCAGGAAGACTACCACCACGATTACTACGCCAAGACGGGCAAGCAGCCGTATTGTCATTTTTACACGAAGCGCTTTGATTAAACTCGTTCCGCATTCTCGTTCCGCGTTCTTCGTTCTCCGTTCTTCGTTGTTTCGGTTGATGCCATCTCTCTGAAGAATGCCGCGCTCTTGAGGATTGCCCGCGTTCTGGCAACCGTTCAACAAACAGGTGCCCTTGTCGTGCCCAACGAAGAACGAAGAACACAGAACGAAGAACGATCATCTTGTCTGATTTACTGCTCTCCTCCTACGACTACACCCTCCCCGAGGATCTGATCGCCGCGCATCCGGCGGCGGAGCGGGATGCTTCGCGGCTGATGGTTGTGCCGCGCGATGGGGGTGGCGCGACCCATGCGATCTTTCGTCAGTTGCCGAATTGGCTGCGCGCGGGGGACTTGCTCGTGTTCAACACGACACGCGTCATACCCGCGCGGTTGATGGGGCGGCGCGAACCCGGCGGCGGGGGGGCGGAGGTGCTCCTCGTGCATCCCTTGGGCGTGCATACCGACGGCAGGCCGCGATGGACGGCGCTCGTCCGCCCGGGGAAGAAGCTGAAACCCGGCGCGCGCATCGTCTTCTCGCCGGAGTTGAGCGCAACCGTGGAAGAGACCGGCGTTGAAGGCGGCGAGCGGGTGTTGGCATTCGAGTGCGACGGCGACCTGCGCGCGGCCATCGAGCGATTGGGAACGATGCCGCTGCCGCCGTATATTCTTGCGCGACGAGGCGAACGCATCGCGCGCCCGGAGGACGCCGCCCGCTACCAGACCGTGTACGCCCGCGCCGATGGTTCCGTGGCCGCGCCGACGGCGGGATTGCATTTCACGGAGGAACTGCTCGCGCGGCTCGACGCGATGGGCGTGCAACGCGCGGAGGTGATTCTTCACGTCGGCCTCGGCACGTTCCAACCCATCACCGCCGAGCGCGTGGACGAGCATCCCATCCACACGGAAGATTATGAAATCCCCGCGCCGACCGCCGACGCGATCATGCGCGCGCGCCGCGAAGGCCGCCGCGTCATCGCCGTGGGCACCACCACCG